>JAKSIF010000089.1 GCA_024398965.1 Fibrobacter sp.
TCATAGTATATTTTTAGCCGTAATGTATTGCAAAGAGTCCCTCTGGCACTATAAAGAACTCCAAGCAAGAAATTGCCTGGAGTTTTCTTTTTTTACAAAAAATGTATGGGATGTATAAAGTATCACAAAATGTGAATAAATTTTTACTCATTGCTGTAAAATAATATATGTTCTAGGCAGGGACTATAGGGATTGCATTAATGAGATTGTTCGACGAAAAGAAACTTCTCAGATTCTTGCTGGTGTTTGCAAGTGTTTTTTTCGCTGTGTTTATTCCCGAATTCCTGGGTACGACAAGTAACCCGTTTTTGGTAATACCATACATTTTAGCTGATATTTTCCTTGTGATGGTAGCTGTAGGCTATCGTTTTCCTGTTGTCGGTAACAACAAGAAAATGCGCGAGGACATTGTTATAGAACCTCCTGCCACCACATCTACCGTGGCAGTTCGTGATTTCCATAAGGATCTTATTGAAAAAGATGAACTTCTCCAGATGATGGTAGATGTTTCTGCCAGTGCGTTCTGGACGTTCGATGTGGTTACGGGCAAAGTGTACTGGTCCAACAAGGCTGCCAAGCTTTTGCAAGTGAATGCAAACATGCTGGATGATAGCTTTAACGTCATAAAAAACAGTGTTGTTGATGGGGACTGGGATAGGTTCCGTGAGGCGATGAATGTGGCCCTTGAGATGGGAACGAATTTCACTGTTGAACTCTGCCTTAAAAAGTCTGAAGTGCACGGAAAAACCTTGTCGATTTCAGGAAATATCCAGAAGAATGACGAAGGACGTTCCATCCGAATTGTTGGCGCTCTCAGTGAAATCAAGAACGAGGAATCGACAGAACGCCAAAAGTTCTACGTTTACCAGGATTCGCTTACTGGCGTGTACAACCGTAAGTTTTTCCTGGAAAAACTGAAAACTGATCTTGATATCGCTCGCCAAAGGCCGGATTATCTGTTTGCCGTTGCTCTTTTGGATATCGATAGCTTTGGCGCTATCAACGCATCCTATTCAAGCAACGTAGGCGATAGCGTTTTGCAAGTGGTTGCCGACCGAATCAAGTCTCAGTGCCGATCCAACGATTCCATTGCTCGAATAGGCCCCGATGTATTTGCCGTAGTGTTGCACAATATCCAGAGTGGCGATGCTGATAGCGATATCCTTCCCATTGTCCGTCGGATTCATAACGCGGTAAAGATGCCTATCCAACTAGAAGGGCGAGAACTCTATATTAGCGCCTCCATGTCTGTTGCCCTCAATAGGGATGTAGATTGCGTTGAAGATATTCTTGCCAATGCTACGGCCAGCCTTCGAGAAATGAAGAAGAGCGTGAACCTGGGTGGCATCCAGTTCTTCAGCGGTGGTATTCGCGAAAAGGCAATGAAACTTTATAAGCTTGAGTTTGACATCCGTAAGGCAATCCAGGCTCAGGAATTTGTGCTGATGTACCAGCCGATTATTGATGTGACCAAGGGAAACAGGATTGCTGGCTTCGAGGCGCTTGTGCGTTGGAACCAGTCTGAAAGAGGTTTTATCTCTCCCGCAGAATTTATCCCTATTGCAGAAGAAACCGGCCTTATTATTCCGATGGGCGCCCAGATTTTGCGAATGGCTTGCGAGCAGGCCAAGAAGTGGGTGGACATGGGATATAAGGATATCCAGGTTGCTGTGAATTTCTCGGCGAAGCAGTTTGCCTTGGACAACCTGGTAGACGATTTAAAGAATGTCTTGCTAGAGACTCATCTGAATCCCCGGAATCTCAAACTGGAAATTACGGAATATACCGCAATCTTCGAAGCAGAAAAGACCATCCAGATTATGAAAGCCCTTTCCAGCATGGGGCTCCAGATTTCCATTGATGACTTTGGCACTGGCTATAGTTCTCTTTCGTACCTTAAGCGTTTCCCCATTCATACACTTAAGATGGACAAGTCCTTTGTGGATCATGTTGCCGACGAAGAAGAAGACGCTGCCTTTGCACGAATGGTGATTGGTATTGCAAGATCCTTGAATCTGGATTTGATTGCAGAAGGCGTCGAAACTAGGGAACAGCTTGAATTCTTGAAATCAGAGGGCTGTCGATTGATTCAAGGATTCTTCTTCAGTATGCCTCTGAATCCGGCAGATGCCCTGGCTTATCTTGAAAAGCATTACATACCTGAGGCAAGAGGGGTTCAAGCCGTCCTTTCATAAGGCGCTAGATTCCGTAACAGCGGCGGGTGTTTTCGCGGCAGTGCTTGTAGAGTTCTTCTACAGGCACGTTTTTTATATGGGCGAGCATTCTTGCAGTGTAGGGAATGTAGCCCGGGTGGCAAGTTTTTCCGCGGTGGGGGACAGGCGCCATGTAAGGGGTGTCTGTCTCCAGCAGGAGTTGATCCAGCGGGACTATTGCGGCGGCGTCGCGTACATTCTGGGCAGTCTTGAATGTGATGATTCCTGTAAATCCCACAAAGATATGGGCGTCAAGATCCAGGAGCCTTTGTACGAAGGGCGCGTCGCCGGTAAAGCAATGAACATGGATGTTCGTGTTGCGGAGGTCTGCGTTCTTCAGGACGGCGATGGCATCGTCGTCGGCTTCGCGGAGGTGTAGAACCAGAGGCTTTCCGGACTGCAGGCCCAGTTGCAGGTGCCGTTCAAAAAGCTTGACCTGTTTCGCCTTGTGCTCTGCGCCGTAGTGGTAATCTAGACCGAATTCGCCACATGCCACACACTTGGGATGCTTCAAAAGTTCAACAAGTCGTGCTTCGTCTTCTGGAGTCTCCGTCAGGACGCATTCCGGGTGTAGACCGTAGGCGGTATAGACGAATGGGTATTTTTCGGAAATTTCAATGGCTCCGTCAAAGCTCTTGGGGCTGCAAGCTACGTGGATGAATGCCTCGGGCATGCGAATCAAGCTGTCATCAGCCTTCTTGGGGCTGCTCCACATGGCATCTCCCTCGGGCAGGGGAGGAAGGGTGTCTAGGGTACCTGCAGCTTCCGCTGTAGCAGAGGCGGCACGGAGACGTTCAAAGAGGGAATCCAGGGATTCTCCGGAGAATTCCTCGTAGGCTTCAAGATGACAGTGGGAATCGATAAACATAAACAATGAATAGTGAAAAATGAATAATTAACAATGTCGTTAATCACGCCTACGGCGTCCTATAAAAAAGGTGCGGAGCGCGATTATATGTAATTGATAACTAAGGCGAGTGACGCGGCCAAGCTTGCTTGGACATTTCAGAGCCGGTTATCAAAACAACGTAGTTGGTAATTGTTCATTGTTAATCGTTAATTGTTAATTGTTAATTAGTAATTCACTTCCACGATTTCGTAGGTGACAAGTCCCTTGGGAACCTGAACTTGGACCTGTTCCCCCTGCTTTTTTCCCATGAGGGCTTCTCCTACAGGAGATTTCATGCTGATTCGCCCCTGCAATGGATCGATTTCCTTTTCGCCTACAATACTGTAGACTCGTTCTCGTTTTGTCTTTATATCGCGGAGTTTTACCGTGGCTCCGAAACGGATGCTTCCGTCATTTGTTGCCTGGCTTGCGACAATCTGTGCTCCGTCCAGGATTCGGTCCAGTTCGCGGAGACGACGGTCGATTTCGCGGACTCGCATACGTCCGTAGGTGTAGGCCGCATTTTCGCTACGGTCCCCTTCGGCAGCTGCAGCCTGTACCTGGTTTATCATGGCAGGACGTTCAACAAACTTCAGGTGTTCCCATTCTGCCTTGAATTTTTCAAAGCCTTCCTGTGATATAAGATGTTTCATGCTGTCAAATGTAGAAATTTCGCTAAGGGAGAATTTCGCACTTTTCGTTGATTATGAATTTTGCTATCTTTGGCGCACGATGAGTTTAATGGATCGGTTACCCAAAAGAAGGCAGGAATCCAAGTATAAGCGCCTGAGTCGCATATACTATAATCGCATGTTCCCCAAGAACCAGGATGCCATGCGTGTTGCCTGGTCTGTTTTTGCAGGTGTGTTTATCGGTATTTGGCCCACCATCGGTGTTGCCATTATTTTGACTGTTGCCTTCTGCGCCCTGTTCAAGTTGCCAAAGGTTCCTGGTGTGGTTTCCTCCTTTGTGGCCAATCCATTTACCCAGTTTGGGCTGTTCTACCCGGCAGGCTATTACATTGGTTGCCGCATTATTGAACCGGACAAGATAAACTTCGACTTTTTGTCCGAGATGGAAGGTTTGTCCTTCAAGAATTGTGTTGCGGTTATCAAGAATCTGGCTCAGAATGCTCCGGACCACCTAATTGCCTTCCTTATTGGCATTACAATTGTGGCTGCCATCGGTGGAGTCATCTTTTTTATTCTAGCTTATTTCATCGTAAGCCACCGTCGAAAGAAGTGGTTGGCCGCGAAGACTGGGTTTATACACAATCTTATCAGCGAAGACGAAGTTTTAATCAAAGAAGCTCACAAAGGAAAGAAACCTATGATGCACATCTATCCGTTCAAGGCTCTGCGCCCGGTTGACCCGGCCGAAGCCAAGAACATCTCCGCTCTCCCGTACGACGTGATGAACCGCGCTGAAGCCAAGGAAATGGCTCAGGGCCTTCCTCACTCCTACCTCCGCGTTACCCGTTCCGAACTGGAACTGGACGACAGCGTCGACGCTTATGACCCGAAGGTCTATGCTCATGCTCGCGAAAACCTGGACAAGATGATTGCCGATGGCGTTATCGCCCACGACAAGAAGGATTGCCTCTACATCTATCGCCAGACCATGAACGGTCGCGAACAGTACGGCCTGGTTTGCTGCGTTCCCGCAGAAGACTACTTCAATGGCATCATCAAGAAGCACGAACTGACCCGCGCCGACAAGGAAGAAGACCGTCTGCGCCATGTGCTCGGTACCAACGCCAACACCGGTCCGGTGTTCCTGACCTATCGCGACGAAGGCCAGTTCGAACTGCTGGCTGACGTGATCAAGACTGCTCCCACCTATGACTTCGTTACCGAAGCAGACGGCTTTGGCCACACTGTTTGGGTCATCGAAGACGATGCCAAGATCGCAGCCATCCGCAAGGCTTTCGAAGCTGTTCCTGTTAGCTATATCGCTGACGGTCACCACCGTAGTGCTGCAGGCGCCCGCGCCGCTAGCTTCCGTGCCGAAGAAGCCAAGAAGGCTGGCACCTACACTGGTGAAGAAGAATTCAACCGTTA
>JAKSIF010000090.1 GCA_024398965.1 Fibrobacter sp.
TATGAAGTACTCTGAAAACGAAGAACAGAAGAATCTTTTGAACCAGTTCCTGGCCTCCAACGGAGTGGAATTGTCTGCTGACGTATTGGCAAAGTTGTATGCCTTTGCAGACCTCGTGGTTGAAACCAAGGAATACGGCAACTTGATTTCCGAGAAGGATTCTCAGAAGTTCTTGTCTCGACATATTGCCGACTCCCTGGTGCCTTATATGTATATAGGTAAATTGGTGGATCCTATCGCTGCGCTCCAGGATGACAGATTCAAAGTCCAGGATGACACCGCAAACTTTCGCGTAGATATACTCAGCAAGCTGAAGGGTAAGCGCTGGGCGGACATGGGTGCCGGTGCAGGTTGCCCCAGTTTTCCGTTGGCCATCGTCATGCCGGAAGTTCAGTTCTACGCAGTGGAACCCCGCAACAAGCGAGTGCAGTTCATGAACTTCGTCAAGGATCAGTTGCACCTGGACAACATGACTGTTGTAGGCAAACGTTTCGAAACTTCCGGCTTGGCCTATCTGGATTTTGTCAGTTGCCGCGCCCTCTCGACTTTTGAAAACGACTGGGAACGTGCCCAGCCGGGGCTCGCCCGTGGTGGTCAGTTTGTGACCCTAAAGAGTTATAACAATATCGTTCATCTGGAAAACGATCCTGCAGTACACATATATAAATATGCACTGCCCCAGGAAGAACAGGAATATGCCCTTGTTACAAGAGGTAACGAATGAGTAAAGTGATCGCTATATGCAACCAGAAGGGCGGCGTGGGTAAGACTACCACCGCCGTAAACCTGGCTGCAAGTTTTGCCGCCCTCGAAAAGAAGACTCTTCTGATCGATATGGACCCCCAGGGTAACGCATCCCAGGGTCTGGGTTTCAACGAGATGCAGGATGTGGATATCCACGAAGTCCTGAACCTGGCTGACAACCCGGATAACGTCACCTATGAAAATCTCAAGGAAGCAATTCTTGACACAAGCCTCGACTACCTGAAGGTCATCACCTCCGGACCGGACCTTGCCGTCATGGAAATCGAACTGGTGAACGCCATGAGCCGCGAACGTCGTCTCGAGCGCGTCATGAAAGTTCTTTCCCAGGAATTCGAATTTATCATTATCGATGCACCTCCCAGCCTGAACTTGTTAACACTGAATGTTCTGACTGCCGCTACCAGCGTACTTATTCCGGTGCAGTGTGAATATTATGCCCTGCAGGGTATGACTGAACTCTTCAAGACCATCCGCGAAGTCCAGAAGAACCTGAACAGCAACCTGAAAATTGAAGGTGCCTTGTTGACTATGTTCGACTCTCGCCTGAGCTTGTGCAAGCAGGTTGCCGAAGAAGTTCGTGAAAATCTCAGCGACACCGTATTCCAGGCAATGATTCCCCGTAACGTGAAGTTGAGCGAAGCTCCTTCCCACGGCAAGCCCGCCATCTTGTACGATGTACAGAGCAGCGGTGCCCAGGCATACATGAAGCTGGCTGAAGAAATTTTGAATAAGGATAAGTAGGTTTTATAATGGGTAAGAAATCTTTTTCTCTGGGTCGTAGCCTTGCTGATATCTTGAAGGATCATTCTGTAGAAACTCCGACCAATGTTCCTGAAAACAATCAACAGTCCGCTGCATCCGAAGCTGTTTCCAGTGAAACATCCGCTGCACCTGTTGATAACTCCCAGAAGATTATTGAAATCGACGTCAACTTGGTGGACCCCAATCCGTTCCAGCCTCGTAAGTCCTTCAACGACGACGAACTGGTTGAACTTGCGGAAACCATCGAAAAGCATGGCCTGATCCAGCCCATCGCTGTCCGCAAGGTTGGCGACCGCTACCAGATCATCAGTGGTGAACGCCGTACCCGCGCAACAAAGCTTGCCGGTCTTTCTACTATCAAGGCTCAGGTCTACGAAAATCTGGACGACAAGATCATGGGCGAATGGGCCCTTATCGAAAACATCCAGCGCGTTGATCTGAATCCAGTTGAAGTTGCACAATCCTATCAACAGTTGATCGATCTTCACGGCTATACTCACGACGATCTGGCTAAAACTGTTGGTAAGTCCCGCTCTGCAATCACCAACGCACTTCGCCTGCTGAAGCTGCCTGCCCAGGTTCTGGCCTGGATCCAGGAAGGCAAGATTTCTTCTGGTGCTGCTCGCGTGCTCTGCTCCGACAAGATTGACAATCCCGAAGAAATTGCACGTCGCGCCATCGAGGAAAATTTGAACGTCCGCCAGCTGGAAGCCCTTTCCCGCGGTGAAGACATTAATCCCGCAGCAGAACCCGTTGTTGAAGTTCATAGCGGTAATAAACCGTCAAATGTTTCAGGTGAAACTGACAACGGAAGCAGCACCGCCCAGCCGGCAGCGAAGCGTGAACTCAGTGCCGACCTTAAGCAGTTCGAAATCCGTCTTGAAACCTTCTTCGGCACCAAGGTCCAGCTGAACCCCAGCGCCGCAACCGAATCCAAGGGTACCATCGTCATCAACTACTACAGCATGGATGACCTGACACGTATTCAGGAGCTTTTGGGTGAAAGGTAAGTATTACACCATACAGATCATTCCGGAAGATTCCAACGGTATCAAGAAATACCGTGTATCCACAAAGTGGTTTGTATTCATCAAGATTTTCCTGGTACTGTTGATAGTTGCCTCCGGCGTGCTCATCTTCAAGATGGGCGACATCACCCGTACGCTTGTCCGTTACGACAAGATGCGCATGACCAACGCCCAGCTCATCAAGCAGAATCGAAACTACGAGGAACTGTTCTCCCGAATGGACTCCATCTGGGTTCTCGAAAGCAGAATCCAGAACATCTTTGAGACCTTCATGGAGAACGACGAAAACAAGATCAACAGCCTGATCGACAGAAACAAGTTCGCCCATGTTCCTTCGGAAAAGAACGAAATCGACTATGAGAACATTCACGGATGGGTTTCTCCCGAGGAAAAGCTCAAACTGGAACGAATTCCCAACGTCCTTCCTGTTGTTGGTATCGTAAGCAAGAAGTTTTCTGAAGAAAATGGTCACGGTGGTACCGATTATTCCGCACAATCAGGCAATCCTGTATTCGCATCTGGCAGCGGAACGGTAACTTTCGCATCAAATCTTGATGATTTGGGCAATACAATCATCATTGACCATCAAAATGGCTATGTTTCAAGCTATTCTCACCTAAAGGATATCCGAGTCAAGAAGGGAAAATCCGTAAGTAAGGGTGATATTATAGGATCTGTAGGTATGACCGGCAATGCAAGCGGTCCACACCTGCACTATACAATTAAAAAGGACGGCAAGGAGCTGGATCCTGAATCATTTTTCAATTACTAAGAGAGGTAAATATGGCTTCCAAAGAACAGGAAATTACCCAGATTGGTCATAGCGTGACCATCAAAGGCGATATCACCGGCAAGAGTGATGTCCGTGTTGCTGGAACGATCAATGGTAGCATTGCAATTGAAGGCGAACTGATCATTGAACGCCAAGGCTACATCGAAGGCGAAATCAAGACCAATTCTGCTGTCGTCGCCGGCTCTGTCAAGGGCAATATCGATTGTAACGAAAAGCTCGTCCTTGAAAGCAATTCCCAGTTCGTCGGTAACATCAAAACCAAGATGCTCATTATCCAGGAAGGCGCAATCTTCCAGGGTAACTGCCAGATGGGTGTACCTACAGCCCAAGCAAACGTAAAGGCTAGAGAACTTAAGGAAGTAGAAGCCTAATCAACACACTTACTAATTATCTCTACTTATTTATATAAATAGTATTAATAATTGGTTCGGTGAATAGTGAATAGATTTTTTGAGCAAACGTCATATCGGGTTGAAAAACAACAAGATACGAGATTAAACAGTCTGTTAAAAAATGTTGAAAACTTAAAATCTATTCACTTTTTTCAATGTTGATAAGTGTTGAAGGGTAGTTTTCAATATCAGTCAACAGGCCACCCACAAAAAGATGTTGAAAATTGCGGGAAATTCACAAATTTTGCCATGATTAGGGTCACAATAGTGAGAAAAAAATAATTTTCATACACTTATTGTAAGCCCTAGAAGCTATATTTTGAAGAAATTGTATGAGTTCTAAAGTTCTTAAAATAGGTCAGCTCACCGACTTACATATCGGTGATGATGAAAGCCTGGTGCAGGGTATTGATGTCCGCGCCAATTTCATGAAGGCCTTGCAGTCAAAGTCGCTAGAGGATATGGACCTCCTGGTTCTTTCCGGTGACCTTGCCAATGAGGACGGCGAACCGGGCGCATACAAGTATGTAGCTGAAGTAATCAAGGGTCTTAAGGTTCCCTGCTGTGTAATTCCCGGAAATCATGACCGCATCGATGTAATGGAAAAGTACCTGGACCTCAAGGGCAAGGTACATAATGGCAAGTGCTATTACCGTTATGATATTGCCGGTCGCAGCATCTTTTTCCTGGATAGCGCCTGTGGCACTGTTTCCGATGAGCAGCTGGTTTGGCTCAAGGAAGAGGCTGCCAAGGTGAAGGGTGAAATCCTGCTGTTCATGCACCATCCTCCTTGCTTCTGCGATCATCGTTTTATGGACTTGCGCTACCACTTGACCAACATGCTGGACGTGCAGTCTGTCTTGGAGTCCATTCCTAACCTGAACCATGTCTTTGTTGGCCACTATCACTCTGATTTCCAGGTGACGGCAGGTCGACTTCAGGTTCACGTGGCACCGGCTATCCAGATGCAGATTGACCCTAAGACCCCGTATTTTAACCTCAAGAGTACGAATCCGGGCTGGCAATCCATAAAATGGGGTGAAAATTTTGTAGAAACCGAAGTTTATTTCTAGATAACCCCTTGAAATATTCTTCATCATTAACTAACTTTGGAACAACTTTGGCGGCTTAGCTCAGTTGGTAGAGCGTCGGAATCATAATCCGCAGGTCTGT
>JAKSIF010000091.1 GCA_024398965.1 Fibrobacter sp.
AGTACGGCCTTACCGATGTGGTAAAGCTGGCTTCCAACGAAAACCCCCTCGGCCCTTCCCCCAAGGCCAAGGAAGCCTACTTGAAGATCGTGGACACCTTGCATCTGTATCCTCGCGGCGACGCTCCCACCTTGATTAACGCCTTGGCTGATTTCTATAAGGTGAACACCAACCAGCTGGTGCTGGGTAACGGTTCCGACGAAATCATTGACATGGTGGGCAAGGCATTTATCCGCCAGGGAGACAACTGCGTGGGCATCACCCCCACCTTTAGCGTCTATAAGTTTACCACCCTTTCCAACGGTGCTGATTTCATTGGCGTTGGTGAAGGCGACCAGAAGACCGACTTGAACAAGTTGGCCGCAGCCATCAACGAGCGTACCCGCGTGGCCTTTATCTGCAGCCCCAACAATCCCACCGGCGTTTACTACACTGGTGCGGAACTTGAAGAATTTTTGAGCAAGGTTCCAAGCAATGTGATGGTGTTCCTGGACGAAGCCTACTCTGAATTCGCTACCGCTGAAGATTACCCTCGCATGTTCGAAATGATCGCGAAGTACCCCAACTTGCTTATCAACCGTACCTTCAGTAAGATCTACGGTCTGGCAGGCATCCGTCTGGGCTACGCCATTTCTAGCGAACAGGTCATCAAGGCCATGTGGAAAATCAAGCCGCCTTTCGACATCAACCTGGCCGCCCAGGCTGCAGCTATTGCCGCCCTCAGCGACAAGGACCACGTGGAACGTACCCGCCAGCTGAATGCCGACGGCATTAAGGTGCTGAAGCCCTTCTTCGAAAATCTCGGTTTCAAGGTGCTTCCCACCCAGGGCAACTTCATCTGCGTCCACATTGGCGAAAAGGCCAAGGAAATGGTGCAGTTCCTGGAAGAGCGCGGCATGATTATCCGCGGCCTCACCAGTTTTGGCCTGCCGGAACACGTGCGCATTACTCTGGGCAAGCCTGAAGAAAACCAGTTCTTGATGGATCTTGTTAAGAAATGGACAGAAAAGGTTTAAGACGCGTTAAAGCCCGCGTGTCATCCTGAGCGGAGCGCAGCGGAGTCGAAGGATCTAGAGATTTTAATATGGCCGCAACAAAAGAGAATCTTGATTTATTGAACATCGCCTTGAAGGCAGCAGAACTTGCCCAGGGGAACATCCTGAAGTATTTCCAGAATGACGTGGGCGTGGAATGGAAGGCCGACAAGACTCCCGTCACCATCGCCGACAAGAGTACCGAAGAACTTTGCCGCGAATTCTGGGCCAAGGAAACTCCGGGCTTCGGCGTCATTGGCGAAGAATTCGGAATCGAAAGTCCCGACGCAGAATACCAGTGGGTCATCGACCCCATCGACGGCACCAAGGCATTCATCCACGGGGTTCCCCTGTTTGGTACGCTGATTGCTCTTTACCGTCGCGGGGAAGCTATCGCAAGCTTGATTCGCATTCCTGCCATGAACACCGCCGTATGGGCTGTAAAAGATGGCGGAGCATTCCTCGGCAGCAACGCCCAGAATTGCCGCGTTTCCAAATGCTCCCCGGTGGACAAGCTGTCCGACGCCCTGGTCCTTTCCGGTACCGTCAACACCATGGAAACCGCAGGCTATGGCGAGCAGTACGCCGCCGTACGTCGCGCCGCACGCCTCCACCGCGGTTGGGGTGACTGCTATGGTTACTACCTGGTAGCCGCAGGCCGCGCCGAACTGATGATCGACCCAGTGGTTTCCCTCTGGGACATCGCTCCGTACCCGCTGTTGTTCTCTGAAGCAGGCGGCAAGTTCAGCATGCTGGACGGCAGAACCGAACTGTTCGATGCCAACGGCAAGCCCACCGCCCCCATTTATGAAGGCTATACCAGCTTCGCATCCAACGGACTCATCCACGACGAAGTGGCAAGTTACTTCAAGAAGTAGTTCTGTTTTTGTCATCCCCGACATTCCAATTTGTCATCCCGGCCTCGAGCCGGCTGCAACACACTTAGGAACTTGTTCCTTAGTGTGGCTGATCCCCGTAGGGGGAGGATCTCCTTTATAAAGAAACAGCCTCGGACGAATCCGGGGCTGTTCTTGTGTCAGACTTTCGCCCAGCACTTTGGGGGTTAGGAGGATTTTTTTGCGGCGTTCCGCGACGCTTTACTTCACAGTGAACACGCCGTTTTCGTAGTCGATGACCACGGGCTTTGCGGCGGAAATTGTGCCAGCAAGGATTGCGTGACTCAGGGGGCGTTCTACGTTGCGTTCGATGAAACGTTGTATTGGACGTGCACCGAATTCCGGCTGGTAGGCGCCATCGGCAATGGCGTCCAGGGCGGCGTCGGACAAAGTCAACTGCAAGTCCTGACGGGCGGCACGCTTTGCAAGGCCAGCGAACTTCAGCTTTACAATGTCACGGATCTGAGGCTTGGTGAGGCTCTGGAACACCAGAGTTTCATCCAAACGGTTCAGGAATTCCGGACGGAAGAAAGCGTGAAGGTTGGCGTCAATTTCATCCAAGGTCACCGGCGCCGTATTGCCAGAGGCCAAGCGTTCCCGGAACTTTTCAGAGCCCAAGTTAGAGGTCATCAAGATCAGTGTATTCTTGAAGTTCACCGTGCGGCCCTTACCATCGGTCAAACGACCATCGTCAAGAACCTGCAGCAAGGTGTTGAACACATCGGGGTGAGCCTTTTCGATTTCATCCAGCAAGATGACGCAATAAGGCTTGGTTCGTACAGCTTCCGTCAGCTGGCCGCCTTCTTCGTAGCCCACGTATCCCGGAGGCGCACCAATCAAACGGCTCACCGTATGCTTTTCCATGTATTCGCTCATGTCGATACGGACCAGAGCGTTTTCGTCATCGAAAAGTTCCACAGCCAAGGCCTTGGCCAGTTCCGTCTTGCCAACACCCGTGGGGCCCAGGAACAGGAAGCTGCCGATAGGAGCGTTTTCGCGACTCAACCCACTTCTATTTCTTAAAATAGCTTCGGACACCGCTTCCACCGCGTCATCCTGCCCGATAACGCGAGCGTGCAAGCGTTCATCCAAATGCAACAACTTGGACTTTTCACCTTCGCAAAGCTTGGTTACGGGAACGCCAGTCCAACGGCTCACCACCAGGGCGATGGTATCTTCCGTCACCTCTTCGGTGAGTTCGCCGTCACCTGCAGCCTTCGCAACAGCCGCAGTCTTTTCGGCGATTTCCTTTTCCAGGTTCACAATCTTGTTGTACTTCAGTTCTGCAGCGCGGTTCAAGTCGTAGCGGGCTTCGGCCTGTTCCATTTCGTCCTTGGCCTGCTGCAAAGCTTTCTTCAAGTTCTGCAGTTCAGCACTCTGGGCGCGGCGTTCCTGCCAACGATCCTGCATCGCCTTCACCGCGGCTTCCGTCAAGGCCAATTCCTCACGCAGTTCCTTCAAGCGCTTTACGGAATTGTCATCCGTTTCCTTCGCCAGAGCCTGTTCCTCGATCTTCATCTGCAGTTCCTTACGCTGCAAGGTATCCAGAGCTTCAGGCACCGTATCCATCTGGGTCTTTACAAGGCTTGCGGCTTCATCGATCAAGTCGATGGCCTTATCCGGTAAAAAACGGTCGCTAATGTAACGGCTGGACAGCTTAACCGCAGCCACCAGGGCGTTATCGTGCAAACGGACTCCGTGGTGGGCGTCAAAGCCGTCCTTAATACCACGGAGGATGGAGATAGATTCTTCTTCGCTAGGTTCATCAACCTGCACCGGCTGGAATCGGCGTTCCAATGCGGAATCCTTTTCGATGTACTTACGGTATTCCTGGGTGGTGGTAGCGCCAATGCAGTGCAATTCGCCACGAGCCAGCTTCGGCTTCAGCATGTTACCCAAGTCCATGGAGCCCTCGGTCTTGCCGGCGCCCACGATGGTATGGATTTCATCAATGAACAGAAGAGTATTTCCGTCTTCTTCAAGAGCGTCCAGAACAGATTTCAAACGTTCCTCGAAGTCGCCGCGGTACTTTGCACCAGCCATCAGGGCGGACAAATCCAGGGCGAAAAGTTTCTTGCCCTTCAAGGCGTCAGGCACATCGCCGCGATAGATTCGCTCGGCGAGCCCTTCGACGATAGCGGTCTTACCCACGCCAGGTTCACCAACGAGGCAGGGGTTGTTTTTCGTCTTTCGGCTAAGGATCAAGATAACACGACGGATTTCCTCTTCACGGCCAATGACCGGGGAAAGCTTGCCATCGGCAGCCATTTCCACCAGTTCACGACCATACAACTTCAGCGGAGACTGTTCCTCGGCATTGGCAGCACCGGCAAACGGATCGGAGAGCCAAGTCTCCACCACTTCCACAGAGCCCAGGGCGTCCTCAAACACCTTGGCAATGCCGCGGTCCCCCGCAAACTTCATCAAGGCCACCAGCATGTCGCCGGGAGTCACCATACGGTTTACCTGGCGCGCCGCCTGCACTGCAGCACGCAAAACACGGTTCAAATCGCTATCGGGGCCCACATCCGGGTTCGCCCCTTCCACACGGGGCACCTTCTGCACAAAAGGCTCCAATCGCCCACGCAGTTCATTTCCCTTAACGCCCTTGCTCTTGTACAGCTTTTTCAGGGTAGCGTCAGGACCTTCCACCAAGCCCACAGCCAAATGGGCACATCCCAGGTAGGAATGGGAATTACGGTCCATCAAACTCTGGGCCTTGGCCAAAACCTTTTCTGCATC
>JAKSIF010000092.1 GCA_024398965.1 Fibrobacter sp.
AGTAAATTCAATCAATTTTACCAGCTATTCGGGCAATAGCTCTATAACCATTCATAAAATCACAACATTGAAGCCCAATGTTTCTATTGACGAATACTTAAAATGCGACGGCTCGACTTTTACACCACAACATATCGAATACTGGTCGTCCTTAGATTTTTTACAGAAAAAAAACACAACTAATTCCCGGTAATGAATACGAAATTACTTTATTAGGAAACAACACTGTTCTTGTGAATGAACCAGGCGATCAGGTAAGGTTGGCCCAAGCCAAAGGTTTCTGTATAGAATATTCTTCAGACAAAAATTTCTTGTTATCATTTCACCGCTACGAGGGCACACTTACAAATGATAGTGCAAATGTCTCCATTTACAAAGGGGAGAAAAAGATTTCTTACATACTATGGCAGGATTTAGAAAGAAGATTTGGTAGTTTTTGTTCAACTAATAGACATTTACTAACATTCAGTGCTAAACAAAACGAAAACGACACAACAAACATAACGATCAGCCGAATGACTCTAATCGAATAAAAAAACAAGACAAGTCTGTATATAAAAAAAAAGGACTGATGAAGATATCATCAGTCCCGATGCTAAAGAGCATTAACACAGCATAAACAATCCCGCAAGGAACACCACAAGGCCTCCTGCAAAGGAAGCCACAATGTGGATGTAGGCCGCCAGCCATCCGGTTTTGGCGGCTCCTTTGTCTATGCCCGTTTTCAAGGCAATGGCTCCAATTCCAAACAACATATTGGTGACGGTCATGCCCACACAAACTGCGCCTGCAGAAGCAAGCGCCAACGCCACCATGGAATTCAAGAGACAGAACAGAACAATCAAGGCCACAGCAGGGCACGGCACAATTCCCGTTACGGCGGCCACCCCAATCAGTTCCTTCCAGGAAGTATTTTTTGAAACAGCAACTTCGCCGGTTTCATTTTCGCCGATGCGACGATTTCTCAAAAGTTTCACTAAATCATGGACGGCGATTCCTATGAGCAAAAGTCCAGTAAAGCAAACCAGTCCATAGCTCACCTTTTCTATTCCCTGGCGTCCCAATTCAAAGGAAGGGAACACGGCAGCCTTTAAAATCCCGTACAAAACAAAAAGCAATATCACCGCGCTTAAAGTGTGGGTAAAAGTAATTCCCGCGCCAAGGGCAATGCCATGTTTCCACTTTCCCTTTCGTGCAAGGAAATACCCCACCACAATGGATTTTCCGTGGCCAGGCCCTAAAGCGTGAAGCATTCCGTACATAAAGCAAATCAGAAGAAACGTCCAAATAATACCGGATTCGCCATTCTTCATAGCAGTGATTTTCGCGGCAATATTTTCACGAAGCTTCTTCTGCTGGTCTGCAAAATTTTCCATTAGGCAAAAAATATGAGAGTCATGAATACTTACAACAGACTGATTGTCTTGAACAACAGAATCCGAAGGCGCCTTTGCTTTAACCATTTCTGAAGGCGCAATCGATTCAACGGTTTCGGCAGACGCCGTAGAGCCATCCATCGAAAACTTTTTCTTTGTGACTGCAGAAAAAGAGAACTGCGCACAAAGCAGCAACAACGCAACTAACAATGTGGCTACAGACGATCTCATTTCTTGAACCTCACGTAAAGCCCTTCCACATCGGATCTAAAGGACTTCATCATGGTGAGATCTTCAAGACTGTCGTCATAGTACTCCACTTCTAACGCATCAGGAGCTTTGACGTCAGAATTACCCATGTCAGAGGTGACCTGAATATAATTCGACGGATCAGCAACAACTATAACCAAGAACTTATATTCATTCGAAACAGGAACGGAAAAACGAATCAGGTAATCCAAGACCAGTTTCCCATTTTTCTTCTTCGCCTGGAAATTTTCAACATCCAACGCAGGCAAAAATTTAGTTCCATTCAAAACATAGTTGTAATAATTCTGCTTGACAAGGGGATCCAAAAAGGCAATCTTTAACGATTCCAATTCTTTTTTTGAAAGCAAGCCATCACCATTTGCGTCGGCAGCAGCGAACATGGAAGTGCCGTAAATTTCGTCATATTCCCAATGATTCTGAACACCGATAAACCCAGTTTCGTCAAACACAGCCTGGACAGTCACATCCGCAAACACATGCGGGTGCGCCCAGGACATGGCGGCCATCATAAGCAGGGATACGAAAAAAAGTCTCATCGCAAGTCAATATATAAAAAGTCCCGCCCGCGACATTCGCCGGGGCGGGAAACCCATCCAGCTTTATGAGGTAACATTTATAAGCTGGCGGAGGTTTTATGGCATATTTTTAGAAGGCGAAAACGGTTTCCAGTCCAAGGTTCAGACCCACGTCATCGTTATCACCGTAATCATCACCCAGCGGCACATTGACCATGGCAAAGCCGGTAATTTCCAGGCCTTCCACCGGAGCGAAGTACAGGCGGGCACCAGCGGCAAAAGATTCCAATTCATCATCGCTGTCCAAAGTATTAGTATGATATTCCAGCGGAATGCCAAGAGTCAGCGATCCAAAGAGATTCATGCTGGGCTCCACATAGGCAAACATGTATTCCGGAATTTCATCACCATGATCGATGGGAGCGTCATCATCCATGATTGCATAGAACGCGGAAGCCTTGATATTGAAGCCACCTACTTCAAAAGAGGGTTCCACCAAGATGGCATGAGTTGCGCCCGGTTCGTCTTCGCCAAGGGCATCTGCATGGAGACCATAAACCGCATGGAAACCGAAACCACCAAACTTTAGATTTGCATCCAAGCCCGCGTGAAGCTCATTATGCTTCGGTTCCTGATAGGACTTGTAATCCACATAGGGGCGAACCGTGTGTTCGCCTAAGCCCAATTCATAGGCCAAGTGAGCGTTGTATGCAACGCCTACGCACGATTCTTCACCATCTTCTTCAACGCATACTTGATTGTCGTTGTCACCGCGACCGAAGCCGAGCCCAAAAACAAAGCCTCCAACATCTACTTCTACTCCTCGAATATCGTGTTCAGACATACCTGCAGCGTTATCTGCAGGATCATCATAACCATAGTAGTTCTGGAAAGCGCCTTCGGAGAAAGTCAGGTCACCTGCCTTAATCACGAAGTTTTCGCTTTTTGTATACTGAACGAAAGCACCGTTATAGATCGCCGCAGGGTCTGTTGTTTCGCCATCGGCTTCCAACTGGACTTCCGCAGACCACTGATCATTGAACTTTACTGCAAAATTCAAATCAAAGGTGGAGGCGTAGCTATGGGTAACTTCGTCGTCGTTAAGCAGGTCACCCGTATAGGCGTCAAATTCCACCTCACCGGAGATTGCGACTTCAGGGCCCTTGGATTCTGCAGCGGATTCAGCGGAAGCGGCTTCTTCCGCAAAAGCATTTGCAGCAAGGAGGGAGGCGGTCATTAAACCGAATGCAATATTGTATTTCATTGTTTTTCCTTTTTTCTTTTTGTTATAAACTTTAGGGGCTGTGTCGGGCATTGCCATCATCTAAAGGATGATCGCCGCACAGCTATTTTTAGCTTAAGTAAACTTTATTAGATTAGGCTAACTACGAGTTTGTAAATTAGGGCCGTTGGAGGAGACACGTTCCAACGGCCCCGATTTACGTTTTTGAATTAAGAAATCTGCTAGATCCTTCGACTCCGTGCTACGCACCCCTACCCAAAGGGCATAACTCAACTTGAGAACTAAAGTTCTTAGTTTCGTATAGCTCAGGATAACACGAGCGCTTTAATCCTCGAATCTCTTTTCCTTATTAGCCTTCATGCCGAAGAGTTTCAGGAAGATTCCTGTACCAATGAGGACAATCACTGCCGTGACAATCCAGCCGGTGCTACCGCCCACAGGAATCTGGTAGATTAGCACTGCAACGGACCAGGCAAGGATCGTCTGAACAGTCGCCATCAGCACGCCAAGTCCCAGGCCGATTTCGCGAACCACAACGCCCATGGCAGCCAAGCAAGGCACGTACAGCAGGATGAATACCAGGAAGGCAAACACCTGCCAGTTGAACCCGTCGTGACCACCGTTATGGAAGTAGGAGCGAAGGTTGGCGTAGATATCGGCAGTTTCGCTGAGGTCGCCTTCTTCAAGAGCGCCCATGGCGTCTTCGTCAAGTTCAATACCGGCTGCAGCAAGCTTTGCAAAGACTTCTTCACGGGTCTTTTCGTCACCCTCTTCTTCGCCGAAGGTTTCGATGGCAGCGTATTCTTCACAAGTCAGGACCTTGGCTTCCTGGATCTTATCCAAGGTTTCCTTCTTCAGTTCTGCAGCGCTTTGGGCTTCAAGTTCGCCAGAGGTTCCCAGGATGTCCGTAAGAGA
>JAKSIF010000093.1 GCA_024398965.1 Fibrobacter sp.
GGCGGAGAAGGCGAAGGCGGAGGAAGCCGCGCAGAAGGCAAGGGAGGCAGAGGAGCGGCGCATCGCCGAGGAGAAGGCGGCCGCTGAACGGAAGGCCAAGATCGCAGAGTGGCGTCGCATTGAAGCGGAGCGGACGAAGATCGAAAAGCAGGATCCTTCAGCATTGGCCGTGCGCGAGACGCCCAAGTCTGCAGAGCCCAGGCCGGAACCCGAAAAACCCAAAGAAGAGTTCGTCGTCGTGAAAGACGAGCTGGAGGAAAAGGTCGATTACGGGCCGATTCCCGACAAGAAGTACATCTGGCTTAAGAACGGCAATGTGGCACTTCCACAGGAAGTCAATTTCCAACTGGCGAACGGTGCGCAGATCGAACTTGTCCCGCGCAAAGCCGGTAGTTTCCTGATGTCGAACGAATGGGATAGCGGCAAGCGGTTTCACAAGGTGACGTTGACACGGCCCTTTTGGATGAGCAAGTATTACGTTACAGTTTTGCAGTTGAGAGATTTTGCCCCGAATGATCATGAAGACGCTTATCAGATTGCGAAAAAACTCAATTTCAAGTATCCGGTGAGCAAGCGAATCAATCGACAGACGATTGACGCGTATTGCGCATACCTGACAAAGCGATATGAAAAGCAGCTTCCTGCGGGATACGTCTTTCGCCTGCCGTCGGAGGCGGAATGGGAATATACGCAGGAAGTGGATGCAACAATTGGCAAATATGAACAGTGGGATGTGAAAGATTGGTCGGATTTCGTCTCGGGCAGTGGTGAAGTGGCGCGAGAAACGTTCAAGTCAATTTGTAAAGAGTATGGATCGAGCCGCGACGTCTGGTTGCTGGATGATTTTTGGAATTCCGGATGGACAAAAGATGCCAATATTTTTGTAGGAGGAAAGCAAAAGCCGTTTGCATCTGGGGTGTATGACATGTGCCACAGCTACTGGTTATGGTGGTGGCGTAATGTCCTGTTGGATACCATGCCGCGAGGAGTGAAAATTGAATATGCCGATGAAGAGGTTGATCCGCTTTGTTGGGCAGAGGAACTTAGCGTCTATGATGGACGGCGTACCGATATTCTGTGTCGTCGGTGGACGTTTGAGACAATGGGTTCGCGTGACCGAGTGGATGCCAACAGGACGTTTGTGTTTCATATTGTGCTCGGCCCTGATCTGGTCGGCGAAAAGACGTGGCAGACGTGTAAATCTGTTGTTGATGATGTCAAGTTGGCCAAGCCCATTGTGCAGAAATACGGTTGGAATCCGCAAAAGGTTCCGGCAAAGATTTCAAAGCCAAAGGAAGTCAAGTTCAAGTTGGCGAATGGCGGTGAAATGATTTTCTGCACGATTCCCAAGGGGCGTTTCCAGATGTCCAACATCGAAGGGCAACCGAAGCAGACTCATCGGGTCGAATTCACCTATCCGTTTTGGTTCAGCAAATACTGCGTTTCAACCAGGCAGTGGCGAGAGTTCGGTCGGTTTGACGATGAGAAGGCGAAGCCGATCGAGAGGATTTTTCAGAAAGAGGGTTATCCCATTTGCATGCAACGCAACTATCGGCAATGGATGGCGTATTGCCGATTCCTGAACGAACGGTACGGTGACAAGCTCCCTGCCGGATATGTGTTCCGACTGCCGACCGAGGCGGAGTGGGAATATGCGGTGGCCGCCAATCCAAAAGGCGATGTATTTGCGGTCAACAGTTCTGTTTTTGACAATTGGAACGAGCGATACCTGTCGCAATTCGAAAAACTTCTGCATAAGAAACGTATCCCCGCGTCTATCGGGATCGGTAAGGCCGGATGGACGGGTAACTATTCCTATCACAACGAATATTACATAGGCGGTCGTCTTGAAGCAAACGCATGGGGTGTGTGCGATGTGATTATTGGAGGAGAGGGACATGTTGTGTTGGATACATACGATGTCGAAGGCGGGACGTTCAATGGCATTGCTGAGGAACATGGGCGGGGACTTCCGATTCGCGATATGATTTACGATGATGTCGAAGTTGATCCGTTCCATTCGGATGGACGAGTTGCAAGACGATGCGTTGTTCGGCGGAGCTGGACCGGCCGTTGTTTACGGCAATTTTGGGAGGGCAATGGTTTCGCGCATATCGTAGTTGGTCCTGATTTGGAAAAAGCGAAGAAGGATTCTGAACTTGAGCCCTATCCGGAGGAGGACTTTGGGGGGCGCTTTCTTGGCGATGGTGCAAAAATCAAAGACCTTTCCTCGTCGCAAATGGATTGGACGGAGGGGCAAAGGCGGATGCTCTCACGTGAATCCACGATTGCACGCGCCATCGACAAGGGCGAAGATGTAAAGGGATTCCATACGCGACCGGAGGATTCCCCTTGGGTTATTCTGGAACTTGAGAACAAAAGTCAGATTACGGGCCTTCAGATTGAACGGTTCACGTACGAGGGACAGACGCAGCATTTGATCGTGCGGACATCGGAAGACGGCAAACGATGGCGTGAAGTCGCCAAGGATGAGCAGACGCGGCATCGGTATCGGTTTGACTTGCAGAAGAAGAACGTCAAGGCGAAGTACATTTGGATCGGACGCGAACCTGGATTTCGAAAAAACGACGCCTTTGCGCTCGATAAGGTCCTCATCTACGGCAAGAAGTGATGTTTGACCGTATTGTCACTATTGCGTTAAAATGCAAAATATAGTACAATTTGCTTCGTAAACAACCGTTCCGTAAACGGTCGTTCCGAAGTTTGGTGAGAAGAAAGAGGTACTCATGAGGTTTTTTGACCGAAAGAATGAGTTGGCGCTTCTGCGTACGATTCGAGAAGAGTCGTTCAAAGGGTCATGCATGACGATTTTGAAAGGGCGTCGGCGGGTTGGAAAGACATCGCTTCTGCAAGAGGCATACGGGGATCGTGATTATCTGTATCTCTTTGTCGCGCGGAAGAATGAGGCGGATTTGTGTGAGGATTTCTGTCAGGAGATTGCGCGGTACTTCAAGTTGGCGATACCCGGAAAGATGAGTTCGTTTGAGGAGGTCTTCAAGTTCCTGCTGGACATGGCGGAAAGGGAGCCTTGCACGATTGTCATTGATGAGTTTCAGGAATTCCTTCGGGTGAATCCTTCGATCTTCAGCGTCATGCAGCGGGATTGGGATCGGAAGAAACGGTCCGCAAAGGTCAATCTGATCGTCAGTGGCAGCATCAACCGGATGATGGAGCAGATATTCGCCGCGGATCAGCCGTTGTATGGAAGGGCAACGCACGAAATCAACCTTGATCCCTTTACGACGGCGACGGTCAAGGAGATTCTGTCCGAACATGCGCCGGATTACACGGTGGATGATCTTCTCGCGCTATGGACGTTTACCGGCGGTGTCGCCAAATACGTCGAACTGCTGATGGATGCGGGCGCGTTCACCCTTGATGCGATGGTGAAGCGGATGGTTTCGGAGGGTTCGACCATCATCAACGAGGGCAAGGTGCTGTTGGTCGATGAATTCGGGAAGGATTACGGAACCTATTTCTCAATTCTTTCGCTTATCGCGGCGGGCAACAACACCCGCTCGGAAATCGAGAATGCCATTGGCACGGATGTCGGCGGTTATCTGACCAAATTGGAAGTCGAGTACCGTTTGGTGTCGAAGGATCTTCCGGTCTGTGAGAGGAAGTCCAATCGGAATGTCCATTACACCCTGAAGGACAATTTCCTCCGATTCTGGTTCAGGTTCGTCTGGAAGTACCAATCGCTGATTGAGCTTAGGGCATATGGTCGGCTGCAGGATGTCATTCTTCGCGATTATCGGGTGTTCAGTGGCAAGGCGCTCGAGGATTACTACCAGCACAAGTTCGCGGAGAGCGGGAAGTTCACGAAAATTGGGAACTGGTGGGATCGCAGGAGCCAGAACGAAATCGACATTGTCGCCATTGATGAGCTGACGAAAACGATCAATTTCTGCGAGGTAAAACGCAGCGGAGAAAGAATTGACCTTGGAGCATTGTCCGAAAAGGTCGAGGCATTCCACCGCGCCACGGGCGATTATACCGACTACCATGCCGACTACCTGGCCCTGTCGATGTCGGAAATGTAATAGGTAACGGAAGAATTTATGAATATAGCGGATTTGTTTGCCGTTGTACAAGGCTCCCTTGCCGGCGGGGGGCAGACGGCTGTCACATTCTGTCGGGACATGCGTAACTTCAGGTGAAAGGGAGGAAATTTC
>JAKSIF010000094.1 GCA_024398965.1 Fibrobacter sp.
ATGTCGAACGAAAAAACAGAAAAGCGAGAGGTGGGTAGCCTTGTGGAATGCGCCGACGAACTGAAGTGCGATAACCTTACTATCGTAACATGGAATGATGAACGGGTCATTGAAAAGAACGGGTATGTTATTAAGGTTGTTCCCGTGGAAAAATTTTGAATATTTTTTATCTTGTAGGTGATTCAAGGAGAAGTTTCGATGAAAAAGCTGTTTTATGGAATAAGTGTTGTGGCCATGGCTTTGGGTATGGTGGCCTGTGACGATAGCGTTTCTTCTGCAAATAACGAAGATGCGGACAAGGAATCTTCATCGTCTGTTATTTCGGAGGACGCTTCATCTTCCAGTGTCAAACCGGGCTATTCATCATCTGTTGAGTTGGCATCATCTTCATCTGTCAAGCCGGGCAGTTCCTCTTCTTCTGTCAACCCAGGCTCTTCCAGTAGCAAGAAGGACGACCCGAAGTCCAGTAGTAGTCGCGGTCTTTTTGATGTGACGAAGGATGAATTTCTGAACCCGGAAATCACCTACGGCACCATGACTGATAAACGCGACAATAAGACCTATAAGACCGTAAAGATCGGCAATCAGGTGTGGATGGCCGAGAACCTGAACTATGCCGATTCTACAAAAATGCCGAGCCTGAAGGGTAAGTCCTGGTGCTATGACAATAAGGCTGAAAACTGCGATGTAACCGGTCGCCTTTACACCTGGGCTGCAGCCATTGACTCTGTTGCCTTGGCAAATGATGCTGATAATCCTCAGACTTGCGGTTATGGTAAGACCTGTACTCTGCCGGCTGTTGTTCAGGGTGTGTGCCCCAGTGGTTGGCACTTGCCGACAAACGACGAATGGCAAACATTGTTCAAGGCTGTTGGTGGTTCCAGCGCTGCTGGTAAGGCTCTTAAGTCGGGCAGTGGCTGGTCCGACAATGGCAACGGAACGGATACCTACGGCTTCTCCGCGCTCCCTGCAGGCTACAGATACGGCAGGGACGGCAGTGGCAATTTCAGCGGTGCCGGCTACGACGCCAGCTTCTGGTCTGCTAGCGAGTACAATCGCTACAACGCCTATGTCATGTACTTGGACTACGACGACGAGAATGCCGACTACGGCCATAAGTACTACGGTTACTCCGTTCGTTGTCTCCAAGGCTCCAACTAAACTTTTACCTAAAATAGATCATTTAGAACGAAAAGTTTGTGAAAAGGTGGTTGTTTAACTACCTTTTTTACGAAATTTTTGCTATTTTCAGGTGGTATGAGATACCTAACATTAGAAAAAGCCCTTGATGCGTGGAGAAAACTCCAGCCTATTTCAGATGAAAATAGGGCCCGTCTTGCTCGTCGTTTTTCCGTTGACTTCAACTATAACAGCAACCATATCGAGGGGAACACCCTTACTTATGGACAGACGGAAATCCTTTTGCTGTTCGGGAAGGTGATTGGTGAAGCGAATGTGCGGAGCGTTCAGGAGATGGTGGCCAGCGAAGTGTCTCTCAAGATGATGCTGGCTGAAGCTAAAATCAAGGAAACTCCACTTACACAAAATTTTATACGGGGCCTGCATCATACTCTATTGCGGGAGGATTATTCCGTTCATCGTGAACTGCCTGGTGGAATGCAAGTCGGGTATGTGGTTCACGCAGGGCAATACAAGACCCGCCCAAATAGTGTCATTACGCGTTATGGAGATCGGTTCGACTATGCGTCACCAGAAGAAACTCCGGCACTGATGACGGATTTGGTGGATTGGTATAATGCTGCAGAAAAAGAGGGGAAGTTGTCCCCTGTGGAATTGGCTGCGCTGTTCCATTATCGGTATATTAGAATCCATCCATTTGAAGATGGAAATGGTCGAATCGCTAGACTGCTTGTCAATTACATTTTGGCGAAACATGATATTCCCATGGTAGTTGTTCGCAGTCGAAAGAAAGACGAATATCTAGAAGCCTTGCATGCAGCCGATTTGGCTGTAGGTGCTGCGCCGACATTAGGCGCGAATGCCTCGTTGCGAACTATCGCTCCATTTCTCAAGTATTTTAAGAATATGGTGGCGCAAGAAATTGATGGCGATGTTCGCTTTCTTACAAAGCGTGGTGAAGATATCTGGTGGTATGATGGCGAGTGCGTTGAATTTCGCACCCCGAATTATGGCCGTATTTTGAACCTTATGCAAAGTGAACCGGTTTTGACGCTAGCCGATATTCAGCGAAAACTTGGTATTCGAATTTCAGCGGTTAACAAGCTGGTTCAGCACCTTCTTGATTGTCATTATATTGAACGTGGAAATGATGTTGGCAAATGGCATGTGTTTATCGTGCCGTCAGTTTAGAGACTTTGCCCAATCTCCTGTTTTTGATGACTTTTGGCGAGTAAAAAAAACTCCCCGACCGTTGTGGTGGGGAGCTTTTTTTAATGCCAGATTCTCGCTTACGCGAGAATGACGCGGGACTAGCTATTACTTGCAGCCTTCACAGCTTCGATGGTCTTCAGCACGGAGCCGTCTTCGATTGCCTTCATGGCCATGTCGTAGCCTTCCTTGATGGTGGCGGCCTTCTTGCTGATGTAGAGGGCGGCGCCAGCGTTCAGGGCGCAGGCGTACTTGATGCCCGGGCGGCCCTTGCCGTTGAGCAAGTCCATTGCCAGCTTGAAGTTTTCTTCGCCAGTGCCACCTGCCAAGTCGTCTTCGTCCACAGCGGGAACGCCGAAGTCCTTGGGGTCGATGCGGTATTCCTTGTACACGCCATCTTCCAGAATTTCTGCGATGGTGGTAGGAACGCAAGGAGAAATTTCATCGTAGCCGTCGTCGCTCAAGGCTACCATGACACGCTTTGCACCCAGGGCATGTGCTGCCTTGGTAAAGGGTTCCAGCACAGCTTCGCTGTAAACGCCCATGCAAAGGTACTTGGCTTCTGCCGGGTTGGTGAGAGGTCCGATGAGGTTCATGATGGTCTTGATGCCAAGGCACTGGCGGACAGGACCTGCGAAACGCATGGCGCTGTGGTAAACTGGAGCCATGAGGAATACGAAACCGGTCTTTTCCAGAACTTCTGCTGCCTTTTCCGGAGTCATGTCCAGCTTGAAGCCTGCTGCGGTGTAGAAGTTTGCTGCACCGGATTTACTGGAAACGGCACGGTTGCCGTGCTTTGCAATTTTACAACCGCAGGTAGCTGCGATAAGGCCAGACATGGAGCTCACATTGAAGCTGCCCTTGCCGTCGCCACCGGTACCCACGATGTCAGTCAGCTCGTCGCCAGCAACAGGGAACTTGCGCTTTTTGCTGCTGAGCACTGCGGCGCAGCCTGCGATTTCGTCTGCCACGGGACCCTTGCAGGAAAGTGCCGTAAGGATGGCGGCCATCTGGCGTTCGTCCATGATGCCATCGGTCAGGTCATCCATGAACAGTTCTGCAGTTTCGCGAGAAAGATCCTTGCCAACCATGAGGGTGTTCAGGATGCCGCGAACGTCCAGAGGATCGCGACGGTAGTTGAGGAATGCCTTGAAGAATTCGGCTTCCTTGCCGCTGGCGATGGATTCCGGGTGGAACTGTACGCCTTCGATATCCATGGTCTTGTGACGGATGCCCATGATGTCGCCGTCGTCGGCGCGGGCGGTCACTTCGAATTCCGGCGGAAGGGTGGATTCGTCGATAACCAGGCTGTGGTAGCGGGTGAAGGGGTTCTTCTTGCCGATGGTACGGAAGAGACCGCGGCCGTCGGTGTTGATTTCTTCGACGATGCCATGCTTGATGAACTTTGCGCCTACGATCTTTGCGCCGAAGGCATAACCAATGGCCTGGTGACCAAGGCAAACGCCGAGAATGGGGAGCTTGCCTGCGAAGTGCTTGATGGCTTCAACGGAAATGCCCGCGTCTTCGGGGCGGCCTGGGCCCGGGCTCACAATGAGGCGGCTGGGGTTCAGTGCTTCGATGTCGGCGATGGTGCATTCCTTGCTGCGGAGCACGCGGATTTCTTCGTTAGTGATCTTGGCCAGAGCCTGATACACATTGTAGGTGAAAGAATCGTAGTTGTCAAT
>JAKSIF010000095.1 GCA_024398965.1 Fibrobacter sp.
GCAGCTGACTCTTAATCAGCGGGTCGCAGGTTCGACCCCTGCATCATCCACTAAAGACCACTCGAAAGAGTGGTCTTTTTGTTTGCGTAGACATGCAAATTTTTCAAAAATCGATCGTTTTGTTTTTTTTTGTAGTTTGTTTAAAGAAATATTTTACATATAATGATTTTTTCTTGATACAAAATACTATCTTTGAATGAAATAAATACAACGGATCTGTATTATGAAAATTGTTCTTCCTGTTGCTGGGATGGGCGTCCGTCTCCGTCCTTATACCGAAAATCTGCCGAAGTGCTTGCTTCCGGTGGCCGGTAAGACTATTTTGGACTGGATTGTAGAAGATTCCCTTTTTCTGAAACCTGCTGAAACCATCTTCATTACTGGTTACAAGGCTGAGTGTGTTGATTCCTTCTTGGCTGCAAAGTCCAACTGGGGCAATACCCGCACTGTAATCCAGGCTAATCCTCAGGGACTTGGTGAAGCAATTAGTTTGTCTTTGCCCTATGTTTCCGATGATGAACCGCTCCTGATTATTCTTGGCGATACCTTGTTTGAAGCAGACCTTTCCATCCTGGAAAATGCACAGGACAACATTCTGTACACTTACAAGGTTGACGATCCTCGTCGTTTTGGTGTTGCCGTCACCGATAAGGACGGTCGCATTGAACGTTTGGTTGAAAAGCCCCAGGAATTCGTTTCTGACGAGGCAATCGTGGGCATCTACTACATCAAGGATACCAAGGTCCTGAAGGAATCCTTGAAGTATTTGATGGATAACGACATTCGTACCAAGAACGAGTTCCAGCTGACAGATGCTCTTGAGATGATGATCCAGAAGGGTTGCCGTTTCCGTACTGCGCCTGTGACCAAGTGGCTCGACTGCGGCTTGGCAGAAACTTTGATTGAAACGAATGCTGAGGTTCTTGGCCGTAACGACAACTCTGCAGATTTCGCTGCCGAAGGTGTGAAGGTTGTTGCTCCCTGCCACATCGGGAAGAATGTGAAACTGTCTAATTGCACCGTCGGTCCTAACGTGGCAGTTGGTGATAATTGCGTTATCGAAAATGCGACCGTGAGCGACGCTGTTCTGTGGAATGGAGTCAAGGTTTGTGACAAGACTGTCTGCAAGCAGATTGTTCACGAGTAGATTTCGAGGGAAGCGCGAAAGCTATCCTATAGTTCTCGTTGAAATTGTGAAAAGTCCGAGGTGTAGTTCCTTGGACTTTTCTTTATTTCGAGGCGAATGCCGCGGCAAAATGCTTGCATTTTGACATGGTTGAGCCGAAGGTATTTATGCAAAAAATCCCGACGGTTTTAGAACCGCCGGGATTTTTAGTTAGGTTGTGCGCGGGTGATGCCCGCGCCATGTTCCTTTATTTTACGCCAATCAAAGACAGGTCGCGTACTGCGCCCTTATCAGCAGAGGTAGCCATGGCGGCGTAAGCCTGCAGAGCCTTGGAGACTACGCGGTCGCGAGAAACCGGCTTCCACGCCTGAGCGCCACGAGCTTCCATAGCCTTGCGGCGTGCGGCAAGTTCGTCGTCGGTGAGCTGCACGTTGATGGTGCGGTTCGGGATATCGATTTCGATAACGTCACCAGTTTCAACCAGGCCGATGTTACCCTTGTTGGCGGCTTCCGGAGAAGCGTGACCAATGGAAAGACCGCTGGTACCGCCAGAGAAGCGACCGTCGGTAAGGAGAGCGCAGCTCTTACCCAGGTGACGGCTCTTCAGGTAAGAAGTGGGGTACAGCATTTCTTGCATGCCCGGACCACCCTTAGGACCTTCGTAGCGGATAACCACAACGTCGCCAGCCTTCACCTTGTCGCCAAGGATGCCGTTGACTGCGTCTTCCTGAGATTCGAACACAACGGCGGGACCGGTGAACTTCCAGATGGATTCGTCAACGCCTGCAGTCTTCACGATGCAGCCGTCCTGAGCCAGGTTGCCGTAAAGAACAGCGAGACCGCCGTCCTTGGTGTAGGCATGTTCGCCATCGCGGATTGCGCCAGTGGCACGGTCGGTATCCAGGGATTCGTAGTAGGTGCTCTGGCTGAAGGCAACCAGATTGTACTTGCGGCCGGGGCCTGCGAGATAACGCTGCTTCACTTCTTCAGAAGCGTTGCCGCGCATAATGTCGTTAGCTTCCAGGGCTTCGCCCATGGTTGCTGCGTGAACAGTCTTTGCGTTCTTGTGGATGAGGCCCATGCGGTCCAGTTCGCCAAGGATGCCCATGATACCGCCAGCGCGGTTCACCTGTTCGATATGGATGTTGTGAACGGTGGGAGCAACCTTACAGATGCAGGGAGTGTTCAGGGAAAGACGGTTGATGTCCTTCATGGTGAAGTTTACGCCAGCTTCCTGGGCAACAGCCAACAGGTGGAGTACGGTGTTGGAGGAACCGCCCATGGCGATGTCCAGACGCATGGCGTTTTCGAAGGCGTCCATGGTAGCGATGCTACGGGGCAGGATGCTTTCGTCGCCTTCGTCGTAATACTTGTGGCAGAGTTCCACGATGCGCTTACCGGCTGCTTCGAACAGCTTCTTACGTTCGGAGTGGGTAGCAACGATGGTGCCGTTGCCCGGCAGAGAAAGACCAAGAGCTTCGGTGAGGGAGTTCATGGAGTTTGCGGTGAACATGCCGGAGCAGGAACCGCAAGTGGGGCAGGCGTTAGCTTCGATTGCTGCAACTTCTTCGTCGGAAACGGAGTTGTCAGCGGAATCGATCATGGCGTCAATCAGATCCAGGGCGCGATCCTTGCCGTCCTTGGTGGTGACGTGACCAGCTTCCATAGGACCGCCGGAAACGAAGATTGCAGGAATGTTCAGGCGCATGGCGGCCATGAGCATACCCGGGGTCACCTTGTCGCAGTTGGAGATGCAGACCAGGGCGTCGGCGCGGTGTGCATTTGCCATGTATTCGGTGGAGTCTGCAATGAGGTCGCGGGAGGGGAGGCTGTAAAGCATGCCGTCGTGACCCATGGCGATACCGTCGTCCACAGCGATGGTGCTCATTTCCTTGGCGACACCACCTGCGGCTTCGATAGCGCGGGCAACGATCTGGCCCACGTCCTTCAGATGAACGTGACCCGGAACGAACTGGGTATAGCTGTTAACAACGCAAATCACCGGCTTGCCAAAGTCTTCCACCTTGGTACCTGTTGCGTGCCAAAGGGCACGTGCACCGGCCATTTCGCGGCCTTCCATAGTCTTCAACGAACGAAGTTTCGGCATAATGTTACCTCATAAAAATTTGAACGAGGAAAATATAGTAAAGGGGCTCTTCTAAAATTCCCTCAAGTCGTCAATGAAGTACTGCAATGCAGAATATTTAAAGACTGGCCTTACGCCGAAATCCCCGTTTTCAAGGCTATGTTTAAATGCTTGGACATATTCCTGGAATTCACGGATAATTGTATTGATATTTCTCTTTAATTCTAGCCATTCTTTTTTATCCACAGCACTATTTCGTTCTATATCAGATTCTTGGATGATTACTGCTTTTGTGTAATCAATGCCTGGTTGTCCTTTCTGCTGATCATCTTTTCGCTCTGAGGTGTAGAAATAGAATGCAAACTTGTGTTTTAAGTTTGTTCTAAATGGAATGGCGAACATTTTATCCTTGCATTCAATAACTAAGGTAAGGTAGGGGCGTCCGTCCTTGTCGGAAAGGATTTCCCTGTGTTCTTTGTGCTTCTCGTAGAAGTCTTTTTTCAGGACAACAGTTTTTACTTCGTTCATTTATTTTTCCTCAAAACAAAAAAAAATCCGCATTCCGTTGTGATATACGAAATGCGGATTTTCATCCAATGGCCGTTCTTTTTT
>JAKSIF010000096.1 GCA_024398965.1 Fibrobacter sp.
TCAAAGTCATATTCCAGATTCACCTTGCTTGACGCATTACGCTCACTCAGCAAGTCACGGCATTTGGTTCCACACCAGTCCGCCCATTCGTTATAAATACCATGAATTTTTTGCGTCGTAGAAGGAGCAGCGTTCACTCCTCCAGAAAAACGATACTTGTGCCCCGATGTAAAATGTTCTCCGGCACCGCGCATTTCTGGAGCGGGATTCACCTCTATCTTTGCCTTGGAAAGGTGCTCTGCAGCAACAACACAACCGCTAAGCATAAATGCGGTAGTCAAGAAAAAAGCAAATAAAACAAGTGTGCGGAACTTCATTATTTTTTTTTCATCTACCAATAAACCTAGCTTATTTTATATACAATGTTTGTTCGTTCATCATAAAAATCTAGGGGCTCATCGTAGATTTCACCATTTGTTCAACACACTGAACAAAAGCTTTTTCTTCGTCAATCACGTAGGCCATAATGCCCACACCTTGGTAGTCATCTAAATATTCCAGATTTTTGTCACTGCACATTTCCTGAGTTAACGATTCGATCTGCACCTTTCTGCCAGAACACATCTGATCGCCAGACTTTACGGTCACAGAAACATCCTGCCACAGCATATGGGCATGATTCAAGGTAATTTCATAAGTCTTTCCATTGATCGTAACAGTTTCGCTGGTATTTGTGTGGTTTACAATGGTAACGCCGTTTTCCAGTTCATCTTCCGGTTCATAGAATTCTTCTTCAAAAGTCAATGATCCCGAACCACTTGCAAGAAGGCTGTGGAGGCGTGCGAAGAATTCCGAATTCATGTAGTCGTAATCCGGATTCATATCGTAGGCGAAGGTTATTTTTTCCTTTTCAAACTTGACATAAACATTCACATACGAATCACCCACCATTTTCCAAACGCCATCGAGCTGTCCAGAAGTACCGCCAATCAATACATCTGTAGAACCAAGGATATCATGGATAAAGAGCGTATCTCCACTAAAATTGTACTGTGCCGTGTCCTGACGGTTGCTATACCAACCATCAACCCATTTCACTCCCTCACCTTCTTTGAGACAACGACCTTCCAAGCCAAAATCCCAAACTAGAGTTCCAGCATTTGTTCCAGAGGGTTCTGCACTATAGTAAACCGGCATAAAATCATGGGCTGCGCTAAATTCCTTCGCAAACTTTGAGGAGGAACTTTCTGTCGTAGCGGATTCACCAGCGGCGATCAGCTGATTCACGCATTCCCCAAATTCCTTTTCATTTCCCCAAGAGTAACGAGTCATGACATCAGGAGTTGCATCCGAATAATGCAAGCCATCCGCATTTTCCGCCTTGCATACTGCAGGAGTTACATTCAAGGTGCTAAAATATTCCAGGTGACATTTTGCAGCGCCATTAGAAAGAGTCAGCGATAAATAATCATCAAAGGAATGAACAGAATCTATTTTCAGTTCATAGGTCACATCCTTATAAGTAAAGGTTTCGCTTCGATTATCCTGCTTAAGAATCGCCACTCCGTAGCGACCAGGATCAACGGCGTGTTCATCGTAAATGAGATCCGCATAAATATCCATACTGGAATCTTCAAGACTTTCATAGAACATCCACATAAAGAGGGATTGCATATAGTTGAAGTTCTCTTTTTCCAGCACACGGATTTCAATGGAACCTTCGCCAAAATTCCAGTACACGGTATAGGCAGAACGACTTAATTGCAGCCAAATTCCCTGAAGCTTTCCTGGCTCGCCGCCAACGAATTTAAGAACCGTAACATTGCCATAATAATCTGGTTCTTCATTCAAGGCGGTAAGAGTTAAAGTGTCGCCTGCAAAGCTATAGCGAAACAGGCCGCCTGCTAATTGTGTTACACGATTCAAGTCTTCAACCCACTGGTAAGTTTCACCCTGCTTGATACAGCCCGATTCCTGAACAAGGCTGATGGAAATTACACCTGTTTTTGTGTTTTCGGAACTTTCTTTCACTTCGTAGGAGCCCTGCGCATAAGTGCGGGCCACGGCAAACTCCTTCTGCAGATTTACGCCGGAATCGTCTGTGGACCCTGCCATGGGAGGGTCTGACGTGAAGCCGGAACAGCCGCAAAAAATGAGGACCGCCGCAAACACAACCCCAAGAATTTTATTAGGCAAATTACTTCTCATTATTCTCCTCCAGTTTCCGAGTCAGGGGAAACATCTGTAAATTTATACGATAAACGCGGTCATAGTCCTTGACTTCCGACACGATGGATTCAATTTTCTTGCGGAACTTCGCCATTTCCTTTGCCACACGCTCATAGGCGACGCGGTCCAGACCCATGGTTATTCCCGACAGGTTCCGTTCCGACCCGTCGAATTCATCCAGGGCATCGGCAGCCAGGCGGGCGAACTGCTTTTGCATGGAACGAACCGCCACATTGATGGCAGCCTTGTGATCCGCATTGTCAACAGGATTGATACCTACATCGGCCTGCTCGTAAGTTACGCGACCATCACTCTCGATTCGTCGCAGAAGCCCCATCTGAACCATTTGATCCAGAGAGTAGCGCACATCGGCGGCAGGTACAGAAGGGCACAGCATGCGGGCCATTTCCAGAGGCTTTGCCCCCGGCATAATGGGAGCCAACTCACGCAACGTGGGATTTATCCAGCTGGAAAAATAGGAGTACGCCTCGCCACCTAAAATACGGACCTTGTTGGCATCTGCCAAACGGCACATTTCACCATAAGCCGCTTGTTTTTCTTCGTTTGTCCGGGCGTCGCAAAATTCCACCATGCAGCAAAAGTATTCCACCTGGAAACCGCTCAGCCCCATAGCCTTGGCAACACTTTCTGCACCGGCCTTACGCAAGCGGGTCTTGCCGTCGCACACCAGCTTCAAATATCCCGACGACGCAAAACCGGAGAGCTTGGAAAATTCACGCCACGTAAAAGCGGAAGTTCTCTTACGCTCTTCGTAGAACTCCTGCATATACACGCGATAATCAAGATATTCGACAATGGGTTTCATCAGAACCAGTAACCTACACCCAGCTGAAACTTCAACATTTTATAATAAGAACCGTAGGGTTCGGAATAATCCATAAAATCAAACACAACATTTCCATCACCATCAAATTCTTGTACTGGGATAAAGTAACTATCCGCAAACTTGTCTGCATCAATTAAATCGTTCACGCGGAAAAGCACACGAAAATCAATGAACAGGCCCGATTTAAATTGATGCCCAACACCCATAGCAACATTCACCCCAAAGCGGCTTTCCTCATCGCGATTTCGGTAAGATTCATCCCTCCACCCATCATCCTCATTTTCGATTGTCCCAAGCAACAGTTCAAATACAACGCCCACTTCAAGAAACAGAATGCGAGGAATCCTCCACTGCAAAAGCACGGGAACATTCAGCAAGAAAGCTTGATTATATTCCCAATGTCCTCTACCACAGTAAAAACTTCCTTCACATTTGTCATAAGCGTCCTGCTCTTCCCCGACATCGTAATCAAGAACATCTCCCGCAAGAGCTTCTATATAAACAAAGAAAATCCTATAGTCCAAACCCACGCCGGAATGCAGGTAAAGATTTTCCGTCAAGCCGTACGCCACATCAAAAGACAACGAACCCCAAGGTCCACCGTTTGAGGGATAATAATCCTCTTTGGAATCCGTGATGACATACATGAGTCCCGCCCCAAAGCGAGTTCCCAATTCCAACTTGTCGAAACAACTTGATGAGTTGCTTGCCTCGGCCCAGGCCCCCAACGGCATAAGCAAGGCAAATATGAATGCAACAACATTTCGCATAAAAGGTTCTCCTAACCTTTAAAAATTCA
>JAKSIF010000097.1 GCA_024398965.1 Fibrobacter sp.
TCTGTATTCTTTGGGTAGGCATCCAAACATTTTTTTAAAGTTTTTGGTAAAGTAGCTTGGCGACGAAAAGCCTGTCCGATCTGAGATTTGTGATGTGCTCAGCGTACTGGTGCGCAGTAGTTCTGCTGCGTGTTTAAGGCGGATGGTGTTGATGAATTCGCTGGGTGATTGCCCCGTGATTCCATGTATCTTGCGGTAGAGTGTCATACGACTGGCGCACATGTCACTACTGAATTGGTCTACGTTGTAATTCTTGTCGGCAAGGTGCTCCTCCACGAGTTTCTGCGCACGGGTAATGATTTCCTCGTCGATGGGTGAATAAGTCAGTTGTGCCACCTCCTTGCCGTCTTCATGCTGGAAATGTTGCATGGTGGCTTTGCGCTGTTCCTGTAGATGCTTGATGCGATTGAGCAGAACGGCAGGGCTGAATGGTTTGGTGAGGTAGCAGTCGGCTCCCATCTTGTAGCCTTCGAGTTGGTCTTCATCGCTGGTCTTGGCTGTGAGCAGGATGACGGGAATGTGGCTGACGTTCTCTGTGCTCTTGATGCGGCGGCAGAGCTCGAATCCATCCATGAGCGGCATCATGACATCGCTGATGATGAGTTCCGTGTCGGGCTGTGCGGACAATTGTTCCCAAGCCTCCTGCCCGTTATTGGCTTCGCTTACGTCAAACCCCTCTTCACGTAGTTGTTCGGCGATGAGTGCGCGCAGTTCAAGGTTGTCTTCTACCAGGAGTATGCAAGGATGTGTGCTGGTGCTGGAGGTTTCTTCTTGCGCGGTAGCAGATTCATCTTCTGAATCCTGCCCTGAAATTGAAGTTTGTGCAGCAGAGTCCTCGTTGATGCAGTGTTGCTCGTGCATCAGTGGTATCTCAAACCAGAAGTTGGAACCTTTGCCCTCTTGGCTCTCTACTCCCACATCTCCACCGTGCAGACGCACCAACTCGCGAACCATGTGGAGACCGATACCGCTGCCGCCCTGTGAATTGGCGTTGTCCGACTGGAAATAGCGGTCGAAAATGTGTGGCATGTCGTTGGCCTTTATGCCTATGCCATCGTCTTTGACGCGCACGGTGAGACGGCTGTTGTCTTCGGTTTTCAGTTGCAACTCCAGGCTGATATGTCCCCCCTCAGGCGTGAATTTCATAGCGTTGCTGAGCAGGTTCCATACGATGTGGTGCATCTTCTCATGATCGAAGGTGGCGTAGAGTACCTTGTCGGGGTGTATATAATTCAGTTCAATATTTTTGCGTTGTGCTAGAGGTTGGAAAGCCTCTATGGCAGCCGATAGGAATTGTACCATATCTGCATTGCGTGGCGAGATGTGTTCTGCACCCAATTCCATGCGACGGAAGTCAAGCAGCTGGTTGATGAGTTGTTGCAGTTCCAAGGCGTTACGTTGGATGCTCTCAAGCCGGTTGCGGTCGCGTTCGGAGAGTGACGAGGCCGATGCCAACATCTGTTCCACAGGTACCAGTATGAGGGTGAGCGGTGTGCGCAGCTCATGGCTGACGTTGGTGAAGAAGCGGAACTTCAGTTCCATGAGTTGCTCCTCCATTTGTGTCATGCGCTTGCGTCGTACGTAATTGGAATATTGCTTGAATATTACTATAATGCCAGATAATGCCAATAGTATGTATAGCGTGTAGGCCCAGCCCGATTCCCACCACGCAGGCAAACGATGTAGGGTGAAGACCTCATGCTCCACGCCCCAGATGCCCTGTCCGTTGGTGGCACGTACCTCTATGGTGTAGTCCCCCTTGGCGGGTGAGGTCAGTACGATGGTGTTGCTGCCCATCGGCAGTTCAACCCATTCGGCCGTACTGGTGCTGAAGAGGTCGTTTCTTGTCAGCCGGTAGGCAAACTGCACCTGTTCGGCCAGATGCTGTTGCAGCGTGGTGAGCTGTAGTTCCACTACGTTGGCTTTACGGTCAATATCCATTTCCAGCTGGTCATGCCGAACGAAGTGCTTCTGTCCGTCAATGATAATTGTCGATACAGATGGCTTTACGGTCGTCTTGTCTGACGCGCTGAAGTCGGTTGGCGAGATGTGGCAGTAGCCCTCCTCGTCGAGGATGCATATTGAATCGCCTGGTGCCGTGGACAACTGCGTAAAATGGTCCATGCGTATCATGGGATGGTTGCAGAACAAGGTGCGACAGCCTTGAGTGGACTGATCCCACTCCTTTACGCTTTCGCGCGTAAGAGCCCAGACGTGCCCCTTGTGGTCCTGCCTGATATCAAGTATACGTTTACCGAATGAATTGCTGAGAGCGGTAATGAATCGTGGGGCTTTGTCGCTGTTGCAGTTGTAGGCATATACACGTCCTACACTGGTGCCTATGATGAGTGTGCCGTCGCTGAGCAGTGTCATCGTGGAACAAGTCTCGTATTCCTGCAGCAGGGGGACGGCCTCTGTACCCCCTCGTCGCATCATGCAAAGTCCTTTCTGCCGGCTTTGACAGAAAATGTTGCCTTGGCGGTCCTGTACGGCCCTGAGCACGTCTGGCTGTTTCTGTCGTATTGTCTCCAGCAGTTTGTCTTCGTCTTGCATCAACTCTTTGTGGCCGACATATTTGCGGATGCCATTCTGGTATCCAGGCAGCAAGAAGGAATGACGCGATGCGCCCGACACCCATAGATTGTCGTACTTGTCGCGCGTGATATTGGTATAGTAGTACTTACCCTTTGGGAGTCTGTCGCTGATGGCAGAGAGACGCAAGTTATTGTTAGCATCAATCTCATAGGCAAAGACGCCCGCAGTGGTGGTTACCCAAAGGATATTGGCATGGCTATCCGGTTCTATGTCCATCACCTTGTCCATTCCTTCAAACTCTTGGCTCATTGTGGCAGGTTGCAGTTCCGTTTTAGCTTGGTTACCTACCATGTTGGGGATGTATTTCACTATACCCTTTCCCCATGAACCGATCCAGTAGCAACCGTGTTCGACGTCTTCAATCATGCATTGCGGGTCGACATTCTCCTGCATGGCATAGGGGACAAAGTCTCTCTTCTTGATATCATAGCGCCACATGCACCCATTGCTCTGAGCCAGCCATAAGGTATGCTGACTGTCTTCCATGAAAGCATTGACAAACTTGGGCCCCTTGCCCCGCTTCCTGACGTCAATTTTCTGTAACAAATGCTCGTCTGCGTCAAGATGGAACAAAGCAGTACTGGTGGACAGCCACACGGTGCCGTCGGTCAATGCTAAAATGGCCTCAATGGACACACGCTGCGTCTCCTCCACAGCAATGCTGTGTATGCTGTAGTTCTCTTTGTTGAGCACGTATGCACCTTGTGAGGTGGCAAACCAAATGTGTCCCTTGCCATCCTCGACGATGTCCATCACGTAATTCGAACGCATCAGTTTCGGGTTCTGCTCATTCGCACAAAAAGCGTCAGCCTGGTAGCCATTGTCGCGATACAATCCCTCCTCTGTGCTGTACCATAGGTAACCCTCGCTGTCGGGGAAGAACACGGCGACGCTGCCCCATGGAATGTTTTTGATGCTAGGCAGGTCGGTGACGATGGCGCTTTCCTGTGCTTTGCAGCAAATGGCCGTGAGCATACAGACGGACACACATAGCGCTCTTGTCCAACGATTAGAAAACGATGCAAACATGTGGATAGATCACTTTA
>JAKSIF010000098.1 GCA_024398965.1 Fibrobacter sp.
TTTTATAAGTGACGCGCTCTGAAAACAACGAGGTCTTTAGCCTCGTGAAGGAAAGAACGCAGAGTGATTTAATGTTTCATGCTGCAAAACTATGCAAAATGATTCGATAACCAAAGGACGCTGTCACAGGGTCTTAATATTGACACAAGAAATACGGCAAATATGTCTAAAAAACGATGGTTATCTATACTGCATATACCTTATATTATATATACGCGCGACAAATTACGCTGCAAATTTCAAATTAAGGCGATAAGTTTGTAGAAAATGTGCAAGGAACCCCTTTTTGCTCTTGTTGCCCATCTTTGTTACACCATTACCATTCCTTGTTACGTACTTTGTCCTGCGTATTCGCATAATATTAATACCTTTGCGGCCAGAACAAAAGATGATATAATAATGATGAAACGTATCACATGTTTTGGTGTTTTAATTACCGCAATCTGCACACTTGGCCAGGCACAGGAACACCATGACTGGGAGGATCCCATGATTCTTTCCATAGGAAAGCTGCCTTACCATGCCACATTGCAGTTGCCGTCGAAAGAGGCCGAGTGTAGCGAGATACATTCGTTAGATGGCGAATGGCATTTCCATTGGTCGAAAGACCCCGCTTCGCGCCCTTCCGATTTCTACAACTCTACCTACGACGTCTCGTCATGGCCCACCATACATGTGCCAGGCAACTGGCAGTTGCAAGGCTATGGCAAGCCCATCTATACGAATGTAAACTATCCCTTCAAGAAAGATGCCCCCTACGTGATGGGTGTCCCCGATAGCACATACTACAGTTTCGACCATCGCAATCCGGTTGGATCGTACGTAACCTTTTTTGAAGCGCCTCAGGTCTCCCCTTGGGGAAGCATGGAGAATACTTCCTATATCCTGCACTTTGGAGGTGTGAAGTCTGCTTTCTATGTATGGGTTAACGGGCAGAAGGTGGGCTACAGCCAGAATTCCATGTCACCATCCGAGTTTGACATCACACCTTATATAAAAAAAGGTACAAACCGTTTGGCCGTGGAAGTGTACCGTTGGTCGGACGGCAGTTACCTCGAAGACATCGACATGTGGCGCCTCTCGGGCATTTTCCGCCCCGTGCAGCTGTGGGTGCGCCCCCTTGTGCATATTGCCGACTACCACCTTCAGGCTCAGCCCTGCAACAACTGGCGAGATGGAGATTTCAGCGCTACCGTCAAGGTGTGCAACCAAGGTCGGAACGCAGCAAGAAACGTTCCCATAAGTGTCACCATTGATGGGCAGTGCCTCACACAAACCGTCAAGCACATTGCTGCGGGCGACACCATAGCAGTACGCTTCGACGGGCACCTCTCCAACATCAAGCTCTGGACGCCCTACACCCCCAACCTCTATCCAGTAGCTCTTACCTGCGCTGACGAACATTTCGACAATCACGTCGGTTTTAAAAAGGTGGAAATCAAGGGTGAGGTGCTGAAAGTGAATGGGCAAAATGTCAAGCTGAGAGGCGTCAACCGTCACGACCACCATCCTCGAACTGGCCGATACTGTGACCCTGCCACCTACGAGCAGGACATTGCCATGATGAAGCAATGCAACATCAACCTGCTGCGTGTGGCTGTTTATCCCAGTGATCCCTACCTCTACGAGCTTTGCGACCGCTATGGCCTCTTCGTCATGGACGAAGCCAACAACGAGAGCCACGGCTATGGTATTGGCAACCATACCCTTGGCGACGACCCTGCTTGGCGAGCCGCTCATGTAGATCGGGCCATATCGCTTGTGGAGCGCGACAAGAACCATCCTTCTGTGCTCATCTGGTCGCTGGGTAACGAAGCAAGTGCTGGCCTGAATCCTAAAGCCATGCGCGAGGCCATCCTCTCCATCGACACCACGCGCGTCATCTACTACGACAGCGATCGCAGCCTCTCTGACATCTACGATGATAGCTATCTCACTCCAGAGAACATGCGACGTGTTGCCCAGCGTGTCAAGGATCGTCCCTTCATGATGCGCGAATACAGTCATGCCATGGGCAACTCCATGGGAAATCTCAAGGACTATTGGGACATCATCTATGCAGACTCCAGCATTTGTGGTGCAGCCGTGTGGGATTGGGTGGATCAAGGACTCGATCCAATGCATAATGCACAATGCACAATGCATAGTGAAACAGCATCCGTCAAAGACATGCCCCGCTACCTCTATGGGGGTGACTTTGACGACCAACCCAACAACGGAACTTTCTGCATCAACGGCATGGTGGCGCCCGACCGCACGCCACACCCTCACTATTACGAGGTGCAATACACCTATCAGCCTATCCATTTCGCGATGAAGGACGGGCGCATCGAGAAGAAGAGTATGGACCCCTTTGTGCATGTTGATGACTTCGACTATTGTTTGGACACCTTGCAGGTTGGTGGAGAACGGCTCATCAACATCAAAGCCCTGCTGAAGCACGACACGCCATGGGCCAAACGTGGCTTTGTGGTGGCACACGAGCAGTTTGTCGAGGGGCAGTACGCCTTCCCACAGACGTTTGAAGACCTTTCTACAAACGGAATCACATCGCCGCTCCAATCTCGAGCCACCTCGCACAGCAAGCTTAAGGCCACCAAGGTGAAGTTTACAGCGCATGGCGTCACCATCAAGACACAGCACGGACAGGTAGAGATAGACAGCACGGGAGCCATCACGCAGATCACCGCGCATGGCACACAGTGGCTCACTGCTCCCCTCGAGCCTTACTTCTGGAAGCCCGAGAACGACAACCAGCATGCAGCCAAGTACGCTCAGCGTCTTGCCGTATGGCAGAACGCGGCTCAGGAGCGGCAGTTGCAGGACTTCCACGTCAACCAGCACAAGGGCATCACCGAGGTCACTGCCACCTTCACCCTGCCCGTGGCAGCCCGGCTTACCCTCGTCTATGCCATTCATCCTGATGGTACTATCAAGGTGGATGCTGACTACGAGCCTCAAGAGAAAGTCGATGACAAAGCATTGGCCGAAGCCCGCAAGACCATGCCAAAGTTCGGAATGAGGATGCACATGCCGGCGGATTACAATCATGTCTCGTGGTATGGCCGAGGTCCACTTGAGAACTATCCCGACCGCAAGCTCTCGCAGCACATTGGAAACTACGCATTGCCACTCTCCGACTACGAGGTGGAGTACGTCAATCCGCAAGACAACGGCAATCGTTGCGACGTGCGTTCCTTCACCCTATCCTCCACTACTACCCAGCATCAGCTCACCGTACTCGGTTGTCAGCCTCTCTGCTTCCGCGCCTGGGACTACGCCGAAGAGGAGTTGCAAGCCGCACATCCTAATGAGATGCACCGTGGCGATGGTGTCACACTCAACATCGACCTCAACATCCACGGTGTGGGCGGAGTCGATTCGTGGGGAGCACGCACCCTTCCGCAGTACACTGTCGATGGACGCAAACCGCACCACTACAGCTTTTTTATAATTGAAAATTGAAGATTGAAAATATGAAAAGATTATCACTTGCAGCCAGTATCTGGCTTTGCACTTTGGACATCAGTGCCCAAACCGAGGACGTTACCAAGAAGTACCTCGAGAACCCCGACTTCGAAGCTCGCTTCGCTGCATGGGTCAACCCTGGCAAGTTCACCT
>JAKSIF010000099.1 GCA_024398965.1 Fibrobacter sp.
CTGCCAAAAAGCAAAAGAAGAGAACGCCCCAGAAAAGGACGTTTTCAAAAGAACCGCGAAGAGGAATTTTCTCCAAGATTTTCTTGATTTCCATCAACGCCAAATATAAACCTTTTGCTTTAGAAAAAAAAGAAAGCCCCGTCACAAGACGGAACTTTCTGTATTCCAAATTGAATGAACTGCAATCAACAATCGATCGTCAATTATCAATCATCAATTATTCCAGGTAGGTGTAGCCATAAAGGCCGGAGCGGTAGATGTTCAGGAATTCCTTTCCTTCTTTCACCGTAATCTTTCCTTCCTTCACGGAACCGGTCACCCAGTTTTCCATAGTCTTTACGAGGGCCTTGTCGCTGAAGTTCACGTAGTCCAGCACGTCTTCTACGGATTCACCATCGATCACCTTATCGATTTCGTAGCCACCCTTGTTGTCGCAGACAATGTGGACGGCGTTGGTGTCGCCAAAGAGATTGTGCAAGTCACCGAGAATTTCCTGGTAAGCACCCACCAGGTAAACTGCGATGTAGTAAGGTTCGTCCTTCTTCAGTTTGTGCAGCGGAAGAGTGCGGGACACGTCGCCACCGCGGACAAACATGCCGATTTTACCGTCAGAGTCGCAAGTGACATCCTGAATGGTGGTTTCTACGGTAGGTTCTTCGTTCAAGCGCTGGATAGGCATCACAGGGAAAATCTGGTCGATGGCCCAGCTATCCGGCAGGCTCTGGAACAGGCTAAAGTTGCCGAAGTACTTTTCTGCAAGCAGTCGCGGCAGTTCTTCCAGTTCGTAAGGCGGATGACGGAGTTCGCTTGCAATCTGGTTCACTTCACGGGCGATGCTCCAGAACAGGCGTTCGCTCATGGCGCGGGTAGGCAGGTCGTAGTCGCCCACCTTGAAACCGCTGAGGACGTCGTCGTTCAGCTGCATGGCATCGTGCCAGCTTTCCAGCAGGTTCTTGGGAGTAAGACCCTTGTAGATGCTGTACAAGTCCTTCAGTGCGTCCGGTGCGTCGGCGGCAATTTCGTGTTCTTCTTCGTCGAAGAATGCCTGGCCGGCAGTTTCCAGAATGTTGAATACCAATACGGAGTGGTGTGCAGTCAAGGCACGGCCGGATTCCGCAATCACGTTGGGGTGTGGGAGATCTGCATCACGGCAGGCTTCGTACAGTGCGTACACAACGTCGTTTGCGTATTCCTGAATAGAGTAGTTCACGGAACTTGCGTTGGAACTGCGGGTACCATCGTAGTCTACGCCCAGGCCGCCGCCAACGTCAACGAATTCCAGGCCCATGCCCATCTTACGAATCTGGACGTAGAACTGGGATACTTCGCGAAGGCCGCTCTTGATGTGGCGAATGTTGGTGATTTGGCTACCCAAATGGAAATGGATCAACTTCAGGCAGTCTTCCATTCCTTCTTCCTTGATGTAATCAAGGGCTTCCAGAAGTTCAGAACTGTTGAGGCCGAACTTACTGTGGTAACCGCCGGATTCTTCCCACTTGCCGCTGCCGGAGCTGGCCAGCTTAATGCGGACACCGATGTTGGGACGAATGCCGATTCTGCGAGACAGTTCCACCACCAGGTGGAGCTCGTTCATCTTTTCAACCACGATAAAGATCTTCTTGCCCATCTTCTGTGCAAGGAGAGCCAGTTCAATAAAGTCTTCGTCCTTGTAGCCGTTACAGATAATCAGTGCGTCCGGATTATCCATGTTGGCAAGCACTGCGTGAAGTTCGGGCTTGGAACCTGCTTCCAGACCGATGTTGAACTTCTTGCCATGACGGACAACTTCTTCGAGCACGGCGCGCTGCTGGTTCACCTTGATGGGGAACATGCCGTAATAGGTGCCTTCGAAACCGTATTCCTTGCGGGCATTGTTAAAGCATTCGTTCAGCTTTTCAATGCGGCTGTCCAGAATATCCGGGAAGCGAAGAAGCATAGGGGTAGAAACGTCGCGGATGGACAGTTCCTGCACCAGGTCGTAAAGGTCAATTTCGCAACCGTTGTCCTTCATGGGAGAAACGGTGGCGTGGCCCTTGTCGTTAATATCAAAATAGTTGACACCCCAGCCGCGAACATTGTACAAGTCGCGAGAGTCGTCGATACGCCATTTCTTCATTTTTTCAATCCTTAATCTGGGATCACTTCCTGCCGTGTCATTCCGAGTAAGCGCAGCGCATCGAGGAATCTAGATCCTTCGACTTCGAACCTTCGGTTCTGCGCTCAGGATGACACTGCTGAAAATGAAGTGGTTAATCAACGAGAGTCGGGTTGAAGTCTTCCTGCCAGGGCAGGCCGTACTTGTTCAGTGCGTCCATGTACGGATCCGGGTCGAACTCTTCCACGGTATGAACACCCGGAGTAGTCCACTTGCCGGTAAGCATCATCAATGCGCCGCACATAGCCGGAACGCCTGTGGTGTAGGCGATAGCCTGGCTGCCCAGTTCCTTGTAGCATTCCTGGTGGTCGCAAACGTTGAACAGGTAGTAAGTCTTGGGCTTGCCGTCCTTGGTCCCCTTGAAGATACAGCCGATGTTGGTCTTGCCCACGGTGCGGGGGCCAAGGCTTGCCGGATCCGGAAGGAGAGCCTTCAGGAACTGGATAGGAACGATTTCCTGACCGTTGAACATAATGGGGTCGGTACGGAGCATGCCCACGTCTTCGAGACAGCGCATGTGGTCCAGATAGCTCTGGCCGAAGGTCATGAAGAAGCGGATGCGCTTCACGCCCGGAATGTTCTTGGCGAGGGATTCAATTTCTTCGTGGTGCAAAAGGTACATGTCCTTCTGGCCCACTTCCTTAAAGTTGTATTCGCGCTTGATGCTCATGGCCGGGATTTCTACCCAGTGGCCCTTGCCGTTTGCGTCGGTGTCCCAGTAGCTGCCCGGAGCGGAAACTTCGCGGAGGTTGATTTCTGGGTTGAAGTTGGTGGCGAACTTGTAGCCGTGATCACCGCCGTTGCAATCCAGGATGTCGATTTCTTCGATGGTGTCGAACTGGTGCTTGAGAGCGTAGGCGCAGTATGCCTGGGTAACACCCGGGTCGAAGCCGGAACCGAGGAGTGCGGTGAGACCCTTTTCTTCAAACTTCTTGGCGTATGCCCACTGCCAGCTGTAATCGAAGTAGGCGCTAAAGCCTGCTTCCTTGCAGCGCTTGTCGTAAACCTTGCGCCATTCCGGATCGTCGATGTTTTCCGGTTCGTAGTTGGCGGTATCCATGTAGTTCACGCCGCATTCGAGGCATGCGTCCATGATGGCAAGATCCTGGTAGGGAAGTGCGATGTTCATCACCAGATCAGGCTTGTATTCCTTGATCAGCTTCACCACGTTCTCGGCCTTGTCGGCATCGACAGCCGCGGTGGTAATCACCGTCTTGGAGTTCGGACGAATCTGTTCGGCCAGCTTTTCGCAATTTTCGCGATGGCGGCTTGCAATGCAGATTTCAGAGAAAACTTCGCTGACGGTGCAGCACTTCTTGATAGCGACGGTGGCAACGGCGCCACAACCGATAATCAGAGCTCTTGCCATTTTTTTGTCTTTCCTTTTTGAAAAAATGAACGGTCAGGGGTGGCGACCCCTGAAAGAAAAATAAGTGCAAA
>JAKSIF010000100.1 GCA_024398965.1 Fibrobacter sp.
TGTGACGGTAACTGCGCTGCTGCGCACGTCGCATACATGTTTAGCGAAGTCGCCGCCATCTATCCTATCACTCCTTCATCACCAATGGCTGAGTACATTGACGAATGGAGCGCAGGCGGCAGAAAGAACATTTTCAACGAGAATGTTCGCGTTGTTGAAATGCAGGCTGAAAGCGGCGCTGCTGGCGCTGTCCACGGCTCATTGCAGGCCGGTGCCCTCACAAGCACCTTCACAGCATCACAGGGTCTGTTGCTGATGATCCCTAACATGTACAAAATCGCCGGTGAATTGCTCCCAGGCGTTTTCCATGTTTCGGCTCGTGCATTGGCAGCTCAGGCTTTGTCAATTTTCGGTGACCACGCCGACGTCATGGCTTGCCGTCAGACCGGTTTCGCCATGCTGGCAACCAGCTCAGTCCAGGAAATCATGGACTTGGCTCCAGTCGCTCACCTCGCAGCTATCGAAGGCCGCGTGCCTTTCCTGCACTTCTTCGACGGTTTCCGTACCTCACACGAAATCCAGAAAGTTGAAGCCACCGACCAGGACGAAGTCGCTAAGCTCGTCAACTGGGAAGCTTTGAACGAATATCGCAAGCGTGCCCTGAATCCTGAACACCCTGTAACACGCGGTACTGCTCAGAATCCTGACATCTACTTCCAGACACGCGAAGCTCAGAACACTTATTATGATGCCATTCCTGACATCGTCGCCAAGTACATGAAGGAAATGAGCAAGATCACGGGCCGTGAATATGCTCCTTTCTGCTACTATGGTGCTGCAGATGCCGAAAACATCATCATCTCCATCGGTTCCATCAACGATGTCGTCCGCACAGTGGTCGATAAGCTGAACGCCGAAGGCAAGAAGGTCGGTATGGTCAACGTACACCTCTATCGCCCATTCAGCGTGAAGTATCTGTTTGACGTTCTTCCTAAGACCGTCAAGAAGATTACGGTCCTCGACCGTACCAAGGAACCAGGTGCAAACGGCGATCCGCTCTATCTGGATGTCGTCGAAGCTTTCAAGAACTGCCCGAACAAGCCTGTCATCGTTGGCGGCCGTTACGGTCTTTCTTCAAAGGACACCACTCCTGCTCACATCCTCTCCGTGTTCAACAACATGGAAGCTGCCGAACCAAAGAACCAGTTCACTGTCGGTATCGTCGACGACGTTACCTTCAAGTCACTGCCTATCCTTCCTGAGTTCTCAATCCTTCCAAAGGGAACCTTCGAGGCTAAGTTCTACGGCCTTGGCGCTGACGGTACTGTGGGTGCTAACAAGAACTCCATTAAGATCATTGGTGACAACACCAACAAATACAGCCAGGCTTACTTCGACTACGACTCAAAGAAATCAGGCGGCTACACCTGCTCACACCTTCGTTTCGGTGACCAGCCTATCTTGGCTCCTTACCTCGTCGGTACTCCTGACTTCGTCGCTGTCCACGTTCCTTCATACCTCAGCAAGTATGACTGCCTGAGAGGTCTGAAAGACAATGGCACATTCCTTTACAACTCACCATGGAGCGTTGAGGAAACCAAGAACAATCTGCCTGACTTCGTGAAGAAGTATCTCGCTCTCCACAAGATCAACATGTACATCATCGATGCTACTAAGATTGCTGCTGAAATCGGCCTTGGCAACCGTACCAACACCATCCTCCAAAGCGCATTCTTCAAGATTTCAGGCGTTATTCCTTACGACCTGGCAGTCGAACAGATGAAGAAGTTCATCGTGAAGAGCTATGGCAAGAAGGGTGAAGACATCGTCAACATGAACTATGCAGCTGTTGACCGTGGCGGTGAAATCGTGAAGGTTGAAATCCCTGCTGAATGGGCTGAACTGCCTTGCAGCACCGACTTCGTCTTCATGCACAACGACAACGATCCTGAATTTATTAATAAGGTGATGCGCCCGATGGTTGCTCAGTGCGGTAACGACCTGCCTGTTAGCGCCTTCAAGGAAATCATCGACGGTACATTCCCAGCTGGCACCACCGCTTACGAAAAGCGTGGCGTCGCTACCGTGGTTCCTGAATGGAATCCTGCAAACTGCATCCAGTGCAACCAGTGCTCACTGATTTGCCCTCACGCAGCTATCCGTCCAGTGGTTATGACCGATGCTGAAATGGCAGCAGCTCCTGCTGGCATGAAGGCAGCCGACATGAAGATGCCTAAGGAATTGGCCGGCATGCACTTCCGTATGCAGGTTTCAGTCCTCGACTGCACAGGTTGCGGCAACTGCGCCGACATCTGCCCTGCTAAGGAAAAGGCATTGGTGATGAAACCTCTCGAAAGCCAGATGGCTGAAGTCGAGAACTGGGAATATGGCCAGAAGAAAGTCACCTACAAGGACAACATGATTGACAAGTTCGCCAACGTGAAGAACAGCCAGTTCGCTCAGCCTCTGTTTGAGTTCTCAGGCGCTTGCGCTGGTTGCGGTGAAACACCTTACATCAAGTGCCTCACCCAGTTGTTCGGCGAAAGAATGATGATTGCCAACGCAACAGGTTGCTCATCAATCTACGGCGGTTCAGCTCCTGCAACTCCATACTGCAAGAACAACAGAAGCGGTAAGGGCGTGGCTTGGGCTAACTCACTGTTCGAAGACAATGCTGAATTCGGCCTCGGTATGGCTACCGCTACCCGCAAGATGCGCGACCGCGTTGAACGCATCATGAAGGAAGCCATCGCCAACTGCCAGTGCTGCTCAGCAGAACTGAAGGCTATGTTCCAGGAATGGATTGACAACCGCGAAGACGGCGTCAAGACCATGGAACTGGCTCCTAAGATTGTTGCTGCTTGCGAAGCTTGCGGCTGCGACTACTGCAAACAAATCATCGACCTCAAGGATCACCTCACCAAGAAGAGCCAGTGGATCTTCGGCGGTGACGGTTGGGCTTACGATATCGGCTTCGGCGGCTTAGACCACGTTTTGGCTTCTGGTGAAGATGTCAACGTTCTCGTCGTCGATACTGAAGTCTATTCAAATACTGGCGGTCAGTCATCAAAGGCTACTCCAGCTGGTGCTGTCGCTAAGTTTGCCGCTTCAGGTAAGAAGGTTCGCAAGAAAGACCTCGGCATGATTGCCAAGAGCTACGGTTACGTCTATGTGGCACAAGTCGCTATGGGCGCTTCACAGGCTCAGTACTTCAAGGTAATCAAGGAAGCTGAAGCTTACCACGGACCATCATTGATCATTTGCTACGCACCTTGCATCAACCACGGCATTAAGATTGGCATGGGCCACTCACAACTCGAAGAGAAGCTCGCCGTCGAATGTGGTTACTGGCATCTGTGGCACTTCAACCCAGAAGAGGAAGAAGCTGGCCAGAACGGCTTCCACCTCGACAGCAAGGAACCAGACTGGAGCAAGTTCCAGCAGTTCATCATGGGTGAAGTCCGTTACAACTCACTGCTGAAGACCTTCCCGGAAGAAGCTAAGGAACTCTTCGCCAAGACCGAACAGTTTGCTAAGCTCCGCTACGAAGGCTACAAGAAGCTGAGCGAA
>JAKSIF010000101.1 GCA_024398965.1 Fibrobacter sp.
CACTTCGAAGGACAGGGACATCTTATCTTGCTTGAGAATATCAACGATTTTCATGATGTGGAATATAGGAATTTTTGTAAAGCCTTGTGTAGAGCGAAAATTTGTATAGGTAGCGATAGGTTCAACCTATAACGGGAGGTGAGGCGGGATTCCACTGTGCCATGCACAGTGGCCACGGCCTGCGCTCGGTCCGGGATTTGTGGCGGATTCAGCAAGCCTTACGACTTGCTGCAGTTTCTGCGGCTCGGCTATGTGATATAATCATGATTTTGTCGAGGCGGGATTCCACTGTGCCCTGCACAGTGGCCACGGCCTGCGCTCGGTCATGGGCAAGCTAGCTTGCCCACGACACTCGCTTAGCACGTGGTCGAACCAGTAGCTTCTTTCGTGCCTGACATATGAAAAAGGACCACCCTAATGGGTGGTCCTTTTTCATAGTCGAGGCGGGATTCGAACCCACGACCCTCTGCTTAGAAGGCAGATGCTCTATCCAACTGAGCTACTCGACCATCACGTTCTTCAACGTGGGGGTGAATATAGCAAAAAGAATCAAACTCATCAACTGACCTACAAAGAAACCTTCATGTTTGAACAAAGCAAAAAAGCCACCCCGCAGGGTGGACTTTTCTATCTCAAAGCTTTAGCTCTACTTCTTGAGAATTTCCTTGATCTTCGCCCTCATGTGGTTCATGTTGGACTCGGTCAAGGTTTCATAGCGGTAGAAGGTACCGTCCTTGTTCACCAGGTAGACAACCGGAATATAGCCTGTACCGTAGGCGGGAGCAAACTTGTAATCTGCATCCTGGAACACAGGAATGGTCACCTTGTACTGGTCGATGAAAAGACGAATATCGTTCTTCTTGATGCCGCCACCAAGACCGATGGCAATACCAGTGAGGCCATCCTTTTCATATTCCTTCATCAAGTTCTGGATTTCGGGCATGTGGCGCTGGCAGTGAGGGCACTTGGGGCTGAAGTAGTAAATCAGCAAGGGGCGGTTAGAAAAGTGGCTAAAGAGAATTCCCGGATCGCTGACACCTGTCAAGGGCTTGGAAAAATCCATTTTCATGGGCTGGTTGGTGGTAGAATCCTGCATTAATTGAACATTGGCCATTTCGGGTTCCGTACCCACCTGGGCACAGGAAATGCTAGCAACCAATGCCAAGGCACTCAAAACTTTACAAGCAAGACGCATTAAAAACTCCTAAAGAACTTAGACAGTCTAATCCAAACATTTGCAAACTTTTACGGAGTGTAAAATATGAAATATTTGAAAAAAAAGTGCTGTTATAGCAAGAAAAACGTGTTTTATGTGAATTTTTGCATAAAAACACAGCCTACAGAAATTTTACAAGCTGTAAGTCGTGGTCACTGAATAGTGAGGTTCTCCCTTACGGGCGCCATTTACGGGGATGCTCACATCCAGCTTGTTGATTAAACGGCTGATAGACTTGGTCTGGGCAAAGCGGGCTCCAAAACCAACCACGTAGATCAAATCCTTGCGGTTAATGTCGTCAAATTCCCAGGCGGTTTCGCCAGCGCTACCGAACACAACAAATACCGGAACCAGGGTGGCCAATTCAAAGTTAGGGAAATAACGCTGTTCAACCATGCCATAGACCCTGGCCTGGCCGGCGTAGAACCCGGTGGGGAATCCTACAAAGCCATCGGTTCCGCCTAAGGTCAACTGATAACCCAACCTGGTATCTTCGTAAAAGTCCGCCTGACCCGACAGCGCCGTCGAGAATGCGTTAGACGGATGGAAGACATATTCGCCATAGATCTTGCCGTAATAATCATGCTTGTTGCCATGATCCAGATAGAAGCGGGATTCGGACTTTAGGACAAGATGATGCATGTCTCGGCCCAAGTACATATTGGCCCAGAAGTCCAGACGGATGTCATTGTCTGCAGCACCAATCTGTTCGTAGTTCTTGGAAACCTGGGCCTTGAGGCTATAGCCTTTTTCCACGTCCTCGGTCCACTTGACGTTATGGTAGTTGCGGATTTTTTCGTAACGGATATTGGAAAGCATGAGGTACAGGCCCAAACGTGAATCCGTACGTTCTGGTAGCCAGTCGTTCCAAGCACTTGCAGAATCGATTGCGTAGACCCCTTCCCCATCGGTAAACAGGTAGCGGTAGGTCTTTCCGTGTTCCGCAGTGGTATTGCGGTAATCGTAGGTTGCACCCACATAGAACTTGCGGTAAGCTCCACCAAAGGAACGGCTAAACCTGAAGCTAAGGGAGTCATCGATAAAATCGTGTACCTTAATCAATTCAACGGTTTCATCGCCGTTGTACAAAGGCAGGTCCTTGATCTTCGTCTCGGTTTCGTATGGTGCTGCGCCCTTGGGCATGTCGCCACTACCATAGAAGTAGGCAAAGCGTTCGTTCTTCATGCCGGCCAGGGTGTAAGCCCACTGGTTCTGACTGCGGCTCAAGTACGGAACATACATTTGCCAACTGGCCAGGTAGCCGTCGGTATTATAGCTGTAAACAACATCTAGATGGTTGTAGCGGAACAGAAAATGAGGGTCGCTATATTCCAAGGACAGCATGTCGCGGAACTCGTCATGGCCATAGTAGAACCCCAAAGTCTGTCCCAAGCCAAGGAAGTTGCTTTCCTGAATACCAATGCCGTAGTTCAAGTTATCGTAGCTAAACTCATTTCCGGAAAAGCCGATGCTAACAGGCAGAGTCAAGGTCCAGTTATCACTGGTATTGACGTGGGCAATGTTTTTCCCGTCCACAGACTCTACGGAGATGCTTGCGTCGGAAAGGTATCTCTGGGTTCGCAAGAAACGTTCCGATTCCTGAAGCATCAGGGAATCGACGTAATCCCCCTGATTGAAAAGCAATAACTTGCGGACTGTAGATTCACGGGTTTCGATATGAATCCAGTTCAAGACATCGTAAGCCCACTTGTCGTACTTGGTATGGTACTTGGAATCGTCAAAGGCATCCCCAATGTGGTACTGGATGGAATCAATCTTAAAAGCACCTTCGTCGTGGGCAAAGGCCACAGACAACAAGGCAAAAAGCACTAAAGCAAATATGGAACGAACTAGGCGCATAGACATCTTGCGACTAATATAAAAAAATCCATTTGCAATATAAGGAGGTCCTTTCTATATTTGGAACGGGCAGCGGATGGCCGCCGGCGAGAAGCAATTCAGACTGGAGGAAAGTCCGGGCACCACAGGGCAGGATGCTGGATAACGTCCAGGCGCGGAAACGCGACAGAAAGTGCAACAGAAATTATACCGCCTGCGCAAGCAGGTAAGGGTGAAATGGCGAGGCAAGAGCTCACCGCATTCCTGGTGACAGGGATGGCAATGTAAACCTCATCCGGTGCAAGACCAAGCAGGAGTCCGTTCGAAAGAACCAGCTGCGGCCCGCGGCTGTTGGGCATCCGGGTAGGTCGCTTGAGGCGGCTGGTAACAGTTCGTCCAGAGAGATGGTCATCGC
>JAKSIF010000102.1 GCA_024398965.1 Fibrobacter sp.
CCATCATAATGGTGGTGCAGTTGGGGTTTGCGATAATGCCGCAACCGCCGTTTTCAGCCTTGTGGAGAGGAATGTCGCAAGCGTTCACTTCGGGAACGACCAGGGGAACATTGTCCATCATACGGAAGTAGCTGGTGTTGTCCACAACTACAGCGCCGTTTTCAACTGCGATGGGAGCGAATTCCTTGGAGACTGCGGCACCTGCAGAGGAAAGGACCAGGTCCACGCCCTTGAAAGCGTCTGCGCAAGTCAGTTCGACCTTGAGCTTTTCACCCTTGAAGGTGTATTCCTTGCCGACACTGCGTTCGGAAGCGAGGAGCTTGAGGTTCTGAAGAGGGAAGTTGCGCTGTTCCAAAATGGAAAGCAGTTCCTGGCCTACGGCACCGGTGGCGCCCATGATGGCTACGTTACGAATCATTTTTTAACCTTTATTGTTCTTCGGTTTGATTGTTATTGTTTGATTTTAAATTCTCGATATCTTTCCAGAATCGGTTCAGGGCCGCATTCATCTGGCTGATTTGCTTTTGTGCCTGCTCATGCTGAGCTTGTTGCTCCTCGGGATTCTCTACAAGGGTGTAGTTATACAGGGAGTAGGCGGCAAGTCGAACGCTTTCGCTAGCTTTGATAAGCTCGGAATGTGCCTCGCTGGATTCATGGGGATGGAATAAGCCCAAGACCTTTCTGTTCAATGCAGTAGCTGTGTTATTGATAGCAAGGGCCTGTCTGCTACGTGTTTCTCGTTCGGCCTCGTTAATGTTTGCGGCAAGAGGCTCGAACTCGTTGATGGACGTTACGACATCCCGCATGCGCTTGATGACAGTCTCGGCATCGACTAGGTAGTCCTCTAGTCTGCTAAGCTGAGCTTCGCCTTCGATAACAGGCTTGTTTCCGTGGTCCTTTTTTTTGACCTCTGCCTTTGGGGCGGGAAGAATCTTTCCACCTTCGCCTCGGGCGAATGCTGCAATATAGTCCTGGTACTTGGCGTTCATTGCAGCGATTTCCGCTGGGTTGTATTCAGAGGTTGGGATGAACGTAGGACGATCCCAGTAGGCGATGCCTAGGAATCCTGCAAACATGAACACGGAAAGGAAAATATTCCCCGTCTTGGTAGCGAGGTCTTCGCTTTTGATAGCGTAGATGACGAATAGAAACAGTAGGCTTGCGAAGGTGAGCAGAAGCCCGCCATCGCAGTTGTATGTTACGAATGAATTTTTCGCAAAGTAGAAAATGCAGTCCATGGCCACAATCAAAACAGACAAAACCACGCCGGCCAGTTTCTGGGTGCGTGTTTCTGCTGCTGCCGACTGGAGGATTGCCGTAAAGGTAATCCCCAGTGGGAGGATGAACATTAATGCTATTTCTGCGATTTGCTGAGACATTCTCTATTAGAACGGCATTTCTTCGTCAACTTCCTGAGTGGTGCCGTCAAAGGCTCCGCCCTGCTGGAAGTTGTTGTTCTGGTTGTAAGAGTTGTTCTGGCTGTAGTTGGCGCTCTGGTTGAATCCGCCCTGCTGGAAGTTGCCGCCGTTCTGGCCGCGGGGGGTCAGAAGCTGGAAGGTGTCGAGGCTGACTTCGGTAGCATAACGCTTCTGACCGGTGGTCTGGTCGGTCCAGCTACGGTTGGTGAGAGAACCTTCAACATAGAGAGTCATGCCCTTGTGGACGCCAAGCTGTTCCATGGTGTCGGCGACCTTGCCCCAGCCAACGATGTTGTGCCAGTCGGTCTGTTCCTTCTGTTCACCATTGTTGTCGCGGTAGCGGCGGGAAGTTGCGAGAGAGAAGGAGACGCGAGAACGTCCGCCGACCTGGCTCTTGCGATATTCCGGATCCTTGCCGAGGTTACCAATAAGCATCACTTTGTTTAAATATGCCATAAAATATGATTCCTGTTTTTAATTTTTGTTACGGGATAAAGATAAAAAATTTGGATGTCATAAAAGTGTCAATTTGGAGGATGTTGGGCATTAAAGCTTGTTTTGCAAACAGTTGTTGACATTTTTTTTAGCAAATATCTATCTTGAAAGAAAAAATAATCATCAATTATCAATCATCAATTATCAATTAATTATATGGTTACTCTCGCACTCTCTAATTTCGAAAAGACTTTCCCCGCCGCCCTGCGTGGCAAGCGCCTTGGTGCAGTCCTTCATCCCGCTTCTGTTTGTGCAGACCTGAGCTACACACTGGACCTTCTCAAGTCCTATGACGGCAAGTTGTTTAAGTTGTCTGCATTGTTTGGACCCCAGCATGGCATCAAGGGCCACACCCAGGACAACATGATTGAATGGGAAGGTTACGAAGATCCGGAACTCCATATTCCCGTTTATAGCCTGTATGGTGAACATCGCGAACCCACCCCGGAAATGCTTTCTCATGTGGATGCTCTTTTGGTGGACTTGCAGGATGTGGGCGCCCGTTACTACACCTTCATCTGGACTCTTTACTTGTGCATGAAGGCTTGCGAAAAGCTGGGCATTCCCGTTGTGGTTGTGGATCGCCCGAACCCCATTAACTGCGTGGACGAAGAAGGCCCGGTGCTGGACCTGAACTACACAAGTTTTGTGGGCCTTCATAGCATCCGTACCCGTCATGCAAAGACCATCGGCGAACTGGCTGAACAGTTCAAGGCCGAATGCTTCCCCAAGTGCGAACTTTACGTGATGCACATGGAAGGCTACGACAAGAAGATGTGGTACGACCAGACCGGTCTTCCCTGGATTTTGCCTAGCCCCAACATGCCCACCTTGGATACCGCTATCGTCTATCCTGGCATGTGTTTGTTCGAAGCCACCAACGTCAGCGAAGGCCGCGGCACTACTCGTCCCTTCGAAATCTTTGGTGCACCGTTTATCGATGCGGTCAAGCTTTGCAAGTATATGAACGGCCTGAAGTTGCCTGGCGTCTATTTCCGCGAGAACTACTTCCAGCCCACCTTCCACAAGGGTGCAGGCCAGATTTGTGGTGGCGCCCAGATTCACGTTCTGGATCGCGACAAGTTCCGCAGTTTCGACATGGCCATTAAGCTTCTGCAGTACATCTTCAACGAATACCCGAAGGATTTCGCCTGGAAGCAGCCGCCTTACGAATACGAATTCCACAAACTGCCTATCGACATTCTGCTGGGCAACGGAACCTTCCGTAAGGAATTTATTGAAAGTTCGATTTAATTGACTTGAATAAATCAAAAAGAAAAACCCGAGTCGTTTGACCCGGGCTTTTTCAATTTTGGTTTTCGCGGAGGTTGTCCGCGGCGAATTCCGAAAGTGGATTTCAACTACTTGAGGAAGTTCATGTAGGGGAGCTTTGCTGCAAGTTCCTGCACCTTGTCGGCGTTAGCCTGGAGGGCGGAGCGAG
>JAKSIF010000103.1 GCA_024398965.1 Fibrobacter sp.
ATGATTTTCCCCAGATGCTGCCCATTTTCCGCGAAGTGATTCAGGGCGGCGACACTTACGACTTTGAAGAAACTGCCAGCGACCAGGACGCATTCGACTACTGGTTCGGCAAGGGCGTGAGCAGCTGGGTCATGGTAGAGAGTTCGGACGAAGGTCAAGGTGACCAGGTTCTTGGATTCTACAAGATCATCCAAAACCATCGTGGTCGAGGCAGCCATGTAGCCAATGCCTCCTTTATGGTTTCCAGCGCCGCCCGCGGAAAGGGCATCGGCCGAAAGATGGGCGAGGACTGTATCCGGAATGCCAAGGCCATGGGCTTTAAGGCAATCCAGTTCAACTTCGTCATCAGCACCAACGAACCTGCCATGCACCTTTGGAAAAATCTGGGTTTCAAGGAACTTTGTCGACTGCCGGGAGCATTCAACCACAAGAAGCTAGGCTATGTCGATGCCGTAATCTTCTTTATGGAACTTTAAGATATCAACAATATATTGGGGGTTTTATGAAAAAATTCATTCTGTTGTTGATAAGTCTGGCGGTTGCCACTCCGACTTTCGCCCAGGAATCCAACTGGGAAGTTTCTCCCTATGACCAGGAAAATAATCAGCCAAATCCTCAGCTTAAAGAAAATCAGACCAAGAGCAGACACAACATCAGTGTTGAATATGGCTTTTTAAACATCACTGACTTGGGTTGGGCTATCGCTTCATTGGTAAGTGGCATATTCGGCGATGATGAAAATGAAACATTATTCCTCGGAGATATCAGTATTAACTATGGTTACGAGGTTGGTGAACTATTTGAAACAGGTATAATCGCTAACTTCGCCCTACCCGGAAAAGGCTATTTCTTCGCTACCGTAATGCCGAGAGCAAAACTTAACTACAACCAAGGCGGATTTGTAAATCCCTATATGGAACTTGACGCCGGTTTCGGCATCTGCAGCAACGGAAGAGCCGCACCCATGTTCCATGGAACCCTCCTAGGCCTAGAAATCGGATACTTCTATATGCAACTCGCGGGATGGGGACAGCGCGGCCTATTCTACGCCGGTGTCAAAATACCGCTTTAATTTTTTCAAAAAAACTTCTTTTTTCCTATTGACTCGTCCCTTAGGGCCGGGTCTATATTTATATAGTCGCCTGACAAGGTGGCAGAAAAGTGATCACAAAGGGGCGGGTCGCGAACCGCAAATTTTATGAATAGATGCAGCGCCTGGGTTGTAAATGTTCTCCCACCGGTTACTGTTTTACCATCGAACACAACAAGGAATACAAACCCGAAGCTGTGTATATCGAATATTGCGAACAGGTGGAGGAAGCTCTCCAGGATCCTAAAATCGTCCAGTTCAAGACCATGCCCGCAGTGAAGACAGCCCTCTGCCTAAAACACATCGGACCCTACGATCGTTTTTACCAGTCCTACACCGAGATGTTCAAGTACATCGAAGAGCAGGGTTATAAGATCGTGGGCGACCTCCGCTGCGTGTATGTGGACGGAGCCTGGAATCAGGATGATCCCGAAAAGTGGCTATCCATTATCCAGGTGCCGGTGGAAAAATAACACTCCAAGCCGCTATCAAAAAATGTTTGCACTTGCTCCTGATGTACATATTTAAACTTCGCAAGTGCAAACATCCCTCACTTATTTATAGACTCGTAGCGCCCAACATATTATATATTATCCCTATGAAAATTGATCACATTGCCATCTGGGTTCAAAATATTGAAAAGGTCTGTGAATTCTACCAGAAGTATTTCAATGCCACCATCGGACCTCTCTACCATAATCCCACCAAAGGTTTTACCAGCAGGTTCATTACCTTCGAAGGTGGCGCCCGCATTGAAGTGATGCACCGAACTGATGTTGAATCTTCAATATCCTATCCACATTTTGGCTGGTGCCATGTTGCAATATCTCTTGGTTCAAAAGAAAAGGTGGATAAGTTGACCGCCCAAATGGAAACTGATGGAGTCACTGTCGTTGGACAGCCTCGTACCACTGGAGACGGGTACTATGAGAGTGTGGTCCAGGATCCCGAAGGCAACCTTGTAGAATTGACTATTTAAAATTCGCTTGAAAATAAATCCCAATAAGGTTTCACGTGAAACGTTCGTAGGGCGAGAGTCGCGACAGGGAGCTCGCTCACCGACATGACCGACCCCAAGAACATAGCACTTGCTTCCGATGGACATATTTAGATCTAAAATAATATAAAACAACATCACGCAATTTTTCATTTATGAAGCAGTACATCGTAGACGCATTTACAGATACTCTCTTCCACGGTAATCAGGCAGCAATTTGCGTCCTGGATAAATGGCCGGAAGTTTCCCTGATGCATAGCATCGCTTTCGAGAATAACTTCTCCGAAACTGCTTTCGTGGTTAAGATGGAGGATAACGAAACCGCTCCCAAGTATCACCTTCGATGGTTTACCCCCAGCGATGAAGTGGACCTTTGCGGCCACGCCACCTTGGCAACTGCCTTTACCCTTTTCAACTTCTATGAACAAAAGGCAGAGAAAATTGTCTTTGACACCCTGAGCGGCCAGCTTATTGTGAATAGAAATGGCGATCTTTATGAAATGAACTTCCCGGTATACGACCTGAAGCCTATTCCTGTTACAGATGAAATGGAAATTGCCTTAGGCGCCAGACCTTCGGAAGCCTACATGGGTCGCGACATGCTCTGCGTTTTTGATTCCGAAAGTACCATCGAAAACATGAAGCCGGACTTCGACAAGGTGAAGGAACTGCCAGGTCTCCTGGCTCACGTTACCGCAAAGGGTTCCAAGGAAGACTGCGTCTCCAGAAGTTTCGGCCCCCGAATTGCCATTAACGAGGATCCGGTCTGCGGATCAGGACATTGCCACATTGCGCCTTATTGGAGTGGCAAGATGAATAAGCCAGAGATTATTGCAAGGCAGGCATCCCGAAGGGGAGGCACTCTCTACTGCAAAATCGAGGGCGAAAGAATGACCCTGGCAGGAAAAGCCACCCTCTATTCCGTCAGCGAATTAAACTGCTAACTCAGGGATTTTCCAACCATAGGTGAACCGTATGACTAGTACGGGAGGGGAACCAACCCTCACTTGTTATATCGTCACTCCCAAAAGAATTGTCAAAAGATTATTCACTTTTTTTGGTACAAATCTTGCGGGGAACTTTTTCTATATTGGCACTTGCAAAAGCAGAATGACATCAACATAGGAGGTTATATGAAGAAGATTTTTCTTTTAGTCGCATCTTTTGTTTTTTCTGCACATGCCATTAACTGCATAGAAGCATTTTCAAT
>JAKSIF010000104.1 GCA_024398965.1 Fibrobacter sp.
CCAGTTCCACGATGGAGAAGCCTTCCATGAAGGGCAGGTAGTCCAGCATGTTGGGGCGGTTCAAGCGTTCGGCCAGGGAAATGGCCATGTCGCGTTCCGGGTGGAAGATGTCGGCAACGCCCAGCTTTTCCAGGATGGTGGTGTGGGCGGGGCTACTGGACTTGGCGATAATGTGCTTTACGCCCAGTTCCTTGAGGTTGAGGACCGTAAGGAGGGAGGCCTGCAGGTCTTCGCCGATGCAGCAGATGACGCTGTCCACCTTGGCCAGGGGCAGGGACTGGAGCTGCTTCTTGCGGGTGCCGTCGGCAACTACGGCCTGGGCCACCTGGTTGGAAATATCTTGGATCTTTTCGGGGCTGGGGTCCACAACCATGACGTCGTGACCGAGGGCGGTCAGGTGGCGTGCCAGGAAGTAGCCTGTATTACCCAGGCCGATAACTACGAATTGTTTAGAAGCCATGCAGGCAAAAATAGCAAATAGAGGAAAGGTTAAAGCGTAAAGGTGACGTTTAAAGGTGCATCCAGTCTCTTTATCCTTTAACCTTTAGGCTTTCCGCTGATTAGCCGACCATGATGTCTTCTTCGGCGTACCACATGCCTTCTTCCTGGGTCTTTGCCACCGCAGAAATCAGGAACAGGGGGCCCATTCGGCCAACGAACATCACCAGGCAGACCACGATGCGGCCCGGGATGGACAGTTCGGGGGTAAGGCCCATGGAAAGGCCGCAGGTACTGTAGGCGCTGACCACCTCGAAGAACACCTTGAGGAACGAACCCTGGGCGTTGGAGGTTCCGGCGGCCTCGGTCTGCAGGAGCACGAGGGTTGCAACTACTACCACGACGATTGCCACCACGAAGATTCGAATAGCCTTGTCCACCGTGGTTTCGGGAATGGTTCTGCCAAGGATCTGGGTCTTGTTACGGCCCAGCAGGCGGTTGAACCCCAGAAGGCAGATCACGGCGGTGGTTGTGGTCTTGATACCGCCACCGCAGCTACCGGGGTTGGCGCCGATGAGCATGATGATCACAAAGAAGAACAGGGAGCCTACGGAAAGGCTCGGGGTATCCACGTTGTTGAGGCCTGCGGTACGGCTGGTAAGGGCCATGAAGATGCTGCTTTCCAGCTTTTCGCCGAAGCTCAGGTCTACGAAGGTGTTGCTCCATTCGCTGAAGATGAAGAAGACGATACTTGCAAGGACGATGATCACCGTGAACACGGTGGCGATGCGGGTATGGAGTGATACCTTCTGGAAGGAACGCTTCTTGAAGTCGAAGACGTAGCGGGCTTCGGTAATGGCCAAGAAGCCAAAGCCGCCGGCCAGGGCCAGAACGCAGGTGGTCACGTTCACGATGGGGTTCAGCTGGAAACGGACCAGGGAGTCCGGGAACAGGGTGAAGCCCACGTTACAGAAGGAGCTGATGGCTTGGAAAATGCTTCCGAAAATGCGGTCGTAGAGGCTGTACTGGACCAGGGCCTCCTCGGTGAACTGGGTAAAGTACAGTACGGCGCCGACGGCCTCCAGGCCAAAGGTAAAGGGGAGCACTGCCTTCAGGATCTTGGAGGCGTCCACGTTACCTTCCTGGGTGTAGTTGGCTAGGAGGGCGGACTGGTGGTTGAATCCGGGGTGCATGCCTGCAAGGAGGATAATCACCGTAGAGATGGTCATGATGCCGAGACCGCCCGCCTGCATGAGGAGAACGAGGATCCAGTTACCGACAGGTGAAAAACTGCTGCTGATATCGATGGTGGAAAGCCCGGTGACGCATACGGCGGAGGTTGCCGTAAAGAAGGCGTCCAGAACGCCCACGGGATTTCGCTGGGCAAAGGGCATGGAGAGAAGCAGGGCTCCCAGGGTGATCAGGGCCAAGTAGCCCGACACGATCATCAGAATGGGGTTTCCTGTCTTCTTCTTTTTATCAATGGTCTTTTCGACGTAGTCGAAGGCCTGGTACCTAGAGCGTAACATAGTGGGGTAAATTTAGTAAAAAGGGCGAGTCTTGCCGAGGGGTGTTGAGACTTGCCGTTGCGCTTGCCATTAGCTATTATTGGCGCCGTTATGAAGAATTTGCGTGCCATTTTAATGCCCATTGCCATTATTTTGGGCATTTTGCTCCCCCAGGCCAGCGTTCTTTCGCCGACCCTCCCGTTCCAGATCGGAACCATGATGCTTTTGACCTTTATCGGCAAGGTCCCGCCCCAGGAACACGGTTATACCTTCAAGATCGAGGTTCGCGCTTTTATCGCCAGCATGCTGCTGCTTGCCCTCTTGTGGGTGAGCGTTGAAGTTTTCGGCTTGCCCCGCGATGTTCTGCTGGGTGGCGCCATCATCTGCCTTTGTCCGCCGGCGAACGCCGCCCCCGCCATGGCCAAGATGCTGGGCGGAAACCCGGTGCTTGCCCTCAAGATCTTTTTGAGCGGCCATCTGATCGCCTGCTTCAGCATCCCTATTATATATGGTTACCTGACAGGCTCCGAGGCGGGCTTTGCTGACATTGCCCTGCGAATCTTCAATTCCATCCAGCCCATCATTTCTATCCCGCTGGCGCTGGCCCTGGGCGTTCGCAGTTTCTACCCGGAAGTTGCCGACAAGGTGGCAAAGCTTTCCAAGTACACCATCTTCATCTGGACTTTCAGCGTGTTCGTGATTCTTGCCAAGGCCAGCCGCGATATCCGCGAAATGGGCTTTGCCGAACTGTGGAACAGCGGCACCCTTCCCATGCTTGCCATCGTTGCCTTGGTCATTTGCATTCTGCAGTTTGTGCTGGGCTGGTTCTGCGACAAGAAGCACCCCATCGAAAGTTCCCAGAGCATGGGCCAGAAGAACACCACCTTGGTCATCTGGATTGCAAGCCTTTACGC
>JAKSIF010000105.1 GCA_024398965.1 Fibrobacter sp.
AGGTAAACGTTCAGTTCGGAGCCGGAGGCGGGCTGCGGGTAGTTGTTGCCTGCCATCTTGTGGTCTTCCAGGAACTGCTTGTATTCGGCATCGTCCTTGAAGAACAGGTCGGCGGCAGCCTTGGCCTTGTGTTCGGCCTGGCGAATTTCGTTGAAGTGGACCAGGGAGTCCAGGGAACCTTCTTCGCGGTAGAAGCATTCTTGGTCGGCAAACATGGAGCCCACGGAAAGGGCTGCACCCATGGCTACGAGAACTTCGGAATGTTCAGGCACGATTGCCTGTTCATCCGTGATACCCAGACGTTCCTTAAATGCGCGTACAAGTGTCGGGTTAAAGGTCAGCGGGCCACCTTCGAAGATGACGGGCGGCTTGATTTCCATACCCTGGGCGAGGCCGCCGATGGTCTGCTTGGCGATGGCATGGAAGCTGGACAGAGCGATATCTTCCTTGGCGATACCGTTGTTCAGCATGGGCTGGATGTCGGTCTTGGCGAACACGCCGCAACGGCCGGAAATTTCGTAGACCTTCTGGCCTCGCTTGGCGAAACCTTCGAAGGCCTCGGTCTTGATGCGGAGGAGTTCTGCCACCTGGTCGATAAAGGCTCCAGTACCACCGGCGCAGACACCGTTCATACGCATGTCGCTAGCAATCAGCTTGCCTGTGGTGGGGTCCTTTTCGAAGAAGACCACCTTGGCGTCCTGGCCACCCAATTCGATGGCGACGCGGGTGTCGGGGTAGGTTGCGCGCACGGCGAGGGCGTTTGCCACCACTTCCTGGACAAAGAAGGCGTGGGTAGCATCTGCGAAGGGCTGACCGCCGCTGCCGCAGAAGGCAACTCTAAAGTTCTTGCCCGGGAAAAGACCGTGGGCTTCACGCAGCACCTCATGGACCTTCTGGGCCTGCATGGCGTTGTGGCGCTGGTATGTGTAATGCAAAAGCTTGGAGGTTTCCGGGTCAACGACGGCAATCTTAACGGTTGTAGAACCGACGTCAACACCGACCCATAAATCATTCTTCGAAATACTCATAGTGGGCGCAAAGATAGCAAATGAGACGAGAGACGAGTGGTGAAAGACGGGAGAAAGAATGCTGAAAACACAAAGTTTCTCCCCCCTTTACCCTAAAAAGGTTTTTCTATGCTTATTAAACAATTTATCTTTGTAATCATCAATCATCAATTTTCAATTGAACTCATGAACTACCTCGCTCTTGATTACGGTGAACATCGTGTTGGTGTCGCCTTTGCCGAATCCGAACTGAAATTCGCCTTTGCACGAGAAACCATCGACCAGAAGGTTACGAACCTCTGGGTTCGTTTGGATGAACTGGTAAAGGTGAATAAGGTGGATGCCTTTGTGGTGGGGATGCCCTATCACCCGGATGGTCGTACCGACGGCAAGAATGTGGTTGTGGAAAAATTTGTCCAGGACTTGAAGGTCCGTTTTCCGGGAATGCCTGTGTACACCCAGGACGAATCCTATTCAAGCGTTCAGGCCCAAGCCTGTACATCCCACTTTAGCAAGAAGAAAAAACAGAAGAACAAGGCCGTTATTGACCAACTGGCGGCACAGATTATTTTGCAGAGATGGTTGGATGAACAAGGTTAGCGGTTTTTAAAAGTAATGCCAAGAGAACTTTCATTTGTTCAAAATGTAGAACGGAGTATTTCCAAGACCTATCGTGAAAAGATATGGACTCCCTTTATCACTGCCGTCAAGAATTACAAGCTTGTAGAATCTGGCGACAAGATTGCTGTCTGCATTTCCGGTGGCAAGGATTCCATGCTGTTGGCGAAACTCATGCAGATGCTGCAACGCCATAGTGATTGCCCCTTTGAGCTGGAATTCATCGTCATGGATCCGGGTTACAACAAGGTGAACCGCGAAAAAATCGAAAGCAACGCAGCCCTTCTTGAAATTCCCATCAAGGTTTTTGAAACCAACATCTTTGATGTGACAAGCAAGATTGAAAGTTCCCCTTGCTACATCTGCGCCAAGATGCGCCGCGGACATTTGTACCGTATGGCAAAAGACCTGGGGTGCAACAAGATTGCCCTTGGTCATCATTTTTCCGATGTGATTGAAACGACGGTCCTTGCCATGTTCTATGGCAATCATCTGCAAGGGATGATGCCCAAGCTTCGCAGTCAGAATTTCGAGGGGATGACTTTGATTCGCCCCATGTACTGCATTCACGAGAACGATATCATCAATTGGCGCAAGTACAATAACCTGGAATTTATTCAGTGCGCCTGTCGTTTGTCTGAAATGGCGGAAGCTGGTGGCGAAGAGGAAAATGTCAGCAAGCGTCGTGAAATCAAGGAACTGATTAAACGGTTGAAACAGACCAATCCCAATATTGAAAAAAGTATATTCAACAGTATTCATGCTGTTTGCATTGAAACTTTCCCCGGTTACAAGGCGGAGGGTGAACAGCATAGTTTCCTGGAATGGTTTGATAACCAGTCGAAAATTATTTAAGGAGAGTCGAAAATGGAATTCATGGATCTTGTAAAGTCCCGTTACAGCTGCCGCAAGTTCAGTGACCGCGCTGTGGAAGCAGAAAAATTGAATGCTGTTCTTGAGGCGGGTCGCCTGGCACCTACGGCCATGAATCATCAGCCCTTGAAGATTTTTGTGTTGAAGTCCGCCGAGGCTCTTGCCAAGATTCGTGGCATTACCCGCATGGCTTATAACGCTCCCGTGGT
>JAKSIF010000106.1 GCA_024398965.1 Fibrobacter sp.
GGTCGTTCCGGCCGTCAGGGTGACCCGGGTTCCAGCCAGTACTTCCTGTCTCTGGATGACAACCTGATGCGTATCTTCGGTGGCGACAACGTCAAGAATCTCATGAGCCGTTTCGGTGTAGGTGAAGACGAAGTGATTACCCATCCTATCGTGTCCCGCTCCATCCGTGGTGCACAGCGCCGCGTGGAAGGCCAGAGCTTCGATATCCGTAAGCACTTGCTGGACTACGATAACGTGATGAACGAACAGCGTAAGGTGATTTACGGTCTCCGTCGTCGTATCTTGAACGGTGAAGACATCCGTGAAGAAATCATGAACCGTATTGAAGACGCTATCGATATCAAGGTGTCTCAGTACATTCCGGCAAAGAGCTACGCAGAAGACTGGAAGATCGAAGACCTGCATGTGGATATGCAGCGCTCCCTGGGCATGGAATACAACATGACCCTGGAAGAAGCTACCGCCAAGACTCCGGAAATGGTTCTGGACGAAATCATCGGTCTTTGCAAGGCTCGTTACGACAAGCTGACCAAGATCATTCCGGACCAGGATTTCCGCCAGATTGAACGTCGCTTCCTCCTCATGACCATCGACCAGGTTTGGAAGGAACACCTTTATGCCATGGACCAGCTGAAGGACGCTATCCGTTTCCACGGTTACGCCCAGAAGGATCCTCTGATGGTTTACAAGAGCGAAGGCTTCAAGATGTTCGAAGGCTGCATGGAAAAGATTGCAACCCTTACCGCTCTCCGCATTTTGAACATCCGCATTACGCTGCCTAACGGCATGAGCGTTTCTCCGGACCAGCTCCAGCTCAAGAGCCAGGAACAGATTGATGCCGAACGCAAGGCCGCTGAAGAAGCACAGGCCAAGGCAGACCAGAAGGCTGAAATGGCCGCTCCTGCAGAAGCTGCACAGGAGGCTTCCGCCGAACAGCCTGCAGACAACTCCGGCTTCAATGTAGAAGGCGGCGTACAGTCTGTTCAGGGTGACACTCCGGAAGGCGCTGGTGAAGAACTTGAAAAGAAGCCTACCATCCGTCGTACTTTCACCGATCCTCGCGTTCTTGCTGCACGTCGTGCCCAGCAGCAGGCTGCTTCCAAGATCGGTCGCAATGACATGTGCTGGTGCGGTTCCGGCCTCAAGTACAAGAAGTGCCACGGTAAGGATATCGCCGACTAGGTCATAGGATAAAGATTGAAGGATAAAGGGATGTAGGAATAGTTCTGCATGACCTTTATCCTTTATGTTTTTCGTTCTACGTTATATGAAAACTGCAAAGCGTTTCTTTTCTCTGGAAGGTATTGACGGTTCCGGCAAGTCGACGCAGATCGACATGCTGATTGCCGCCTTGACTGCAGAGGGCTACGAGGTTGTGAAACTTCGTGAGCCCGGTGGCGCCCGCATTTCCGAACGCATCCGCGAACTTCTGCTGGACCCTGCCTTCAAGGGTGTCATGTCCGACGATACGGAACTGCTGCTGTATAACGCAGCCCGCGCTCAGGTTATTGCGGAAATCATCCGCCCGGCACTTGCTGCTGGAAAGGTGGTGATTGCGGACCGCTTTGCCTGGAGTACCTTTGCCTACCAGGGATACGCCCGCGGTCTTGGAGCCGACAAGGTGCTGCGCCTTACGGAACTGACCTGCGGCGACTGCTTCCCGGAACTGACTGTGGTTTTGGACCTTACGGTAGAACGTAGCCGTGCCCGCACGGCAAAACGCGGGGAAGCGCCCGACCGCCTTGAAAGCGAGAAGGCAGAGTTCTTCGAGAAGGTTCGCCAGGGTTACCTTGCTGCAGCCCGCGACTACAGCGATTGCGTACAAGCTATCGACGGCGACCGCACTCCCGATGAAGTCTTTGCAGATCTTATCAAGTTGGTAAAGGCGAAGCTGGCCTAAGGTAGTTCTGCTTTATTTTAATTGTTCTAGGTTATTCATCATTTATATATTATAATCATGAAACGAGTATGTGCTGTTTTGTTGACATTGATGGCATTGACGATGGCGTATGCCGAGGAAGCCGATGTATCCAGTGCCGATGCCGCACAGAAGACGGAATCCAAGAGCGGTTTGTATCTGGATATTAGTGGCGGATTTGCAGGAATTGCCTATCACGACCAGAATGGTTTATCGGAAATGTTTACGCATGACTATAGCTATGATGCAGATGGTGTGGGTATTGTTTTCGGATTTAAGGTTGGAAGGATTTGGAAAGATGCCATGGCATTTTATGGTGACATCAGCTATACCATCGTCGACGGAACCTTTCAAGGATCGGAAGGTTGTTTATTTTGCCGTACAGAAGAATTTGACGGAAGTGTGGAGATAAGTCGATTGTCTGTTGGTTTTGGCTTCCGTGGCATTATCAGAAATCCGTTGTCCATAATGGATAATGCTTATCTTGGCGCTTCGCTGTTTGTGGCCCAATATGGATTTAAAGGTAATGCCAGCAGGCATGACACCCGCGGAGGCTTTGGATTCGAGATTGGTAAGCAATGGGCTCTGGGCGAGCATTGGCTTGTTGGTCCTGGAATTGCAGCGAAGGGCGGTATTGAAGACTTCAATTTCAATGCGCTGCTTACGTTTTCAAGAAGGTAAAAGAAAAAGGCTCTCGGGTAATTGAACTGACCCCAAAAAGTTGGACAGTTTAAAGTTAGGATAAAACTGCGTAA
>JAKSIF010000107.1 GCA_024398965.1 Fibrobacter sp.
CGCACTAACCATTTTACGGAATCCGTTATCCGCTACATGACCCGCATTGCAAACGGCTGCGGGGCCATCAATCTTTCCCAGGGTTTTCCGGATTTTGATCCGCCGGTGGAATTGCAGAACCGCCTGGCAGAAGTGGCAAAGACGGGCCCTCATCAGTATGCGCTGACCATTGGCGCAAAAAATTTCCGTGAGGCGGTGTGCCGCAAGCAGGAACATTTCAGCGGGCTGCGTTACGATCCGGAAAAGGAAATCGTCATTACCTGCGGTAGCACCGAGGCCATGATGATTACCATGATGTCGGTTTGCAATCCCGGCGACAAGGTGGTGATTTTCTCGCCCTTCTATGAGAACTATACGGCGGACACTATTTTGAGCGGGGCTACGCCCATTTACGTTCCGCTTTCTCCCATTGATTTTTCTTTTGATGCAAACGTTCTTGAAGATGCCATGAAGCAGCCGGGTGTGAAAGCGTTGGTGCTTTGCAATCCTTCGAATCCCAGCGGTAAGGTTTTTACCCGTGACGAACTGAAGGTGATTGCGGATCTTGCCATCAAGTACGACTTGTATGTGATTACGGACGAAGTGTACGAACACATCATCTTTGCACCTAACGTTCATACCTACATGGCGACGCTGCCGGGTATGCGCGAACGTACCATCGAATGCTCCAGCTTAAGCAAGAGCTATTCCATTACGGGTTGGCGCCTGGGTTATGTGCTGGCACCGGAGCCCATCATGGAACGCATCAAGAAGGTCCACGACTTTACGGTGGTGGGTGCTTCTTCTACCATGCAGGAAGTGGCTGTGACTGCCATGAATTTTGGCGACGAATATTACGCTGAATTGCAAAATCATTACACCCACATGAAACAGCTGTTTACCGACGGCCTACGCAATTTGGGATTCAAGTTTACAGAACCTCAGGGCACCTATTTCGTGATGATGGATATCTCCGAATTCGGTTATGACCGTCGCATGGCTGCAGGCGAGTTCGGCGCCGTTTCTGGAATTGGAATGACAGGTTCTGGCGCGGTCCGTCCCGATGAACTTTTCTGCATGGATTTGGCAAAGAAGGTAGGCGTCGCCGCAGTGCCTGGCAGTAGTTTCTTTAGGGAACCAGTGAACCATCTGGTGCGATTCCATTTCGCCAAGAAGGACGAAACCTTGATTGAGGCATTGAACCGACTGGAATCCGTTAGGAAGATTTTGAAGTGAATCCTTAACCGCGAACTTTCTGTAGCTCGGCTCTATACAACTCCTCGATGTGCGAGGGGCCTTCGCACCATAGTTTGAGGCTTTCGTCAAAGAGCATTTTCCCGGTTTTGGAATTCAAAAAATCGGGTAAAACGTCGGCTGCATCAAGATGGTCTTCCTTGGAAATGGACTCGACAACCATAGTCGTCAAAAGTTCCATTGCGGCCTGAATTTGTTCTTTTGTTACAGCCATATGCGCTCGCTTTTGATAAATGCAAGTTGCTGTAATGCGACTGTTGTTCTAAAGCAGTACTGGTCCTTTAATCGTTCGGGGAGTAACAGGCGTATGCATATTTCATCTGCCTGTTGAGAGCCGACATCTCCGAAGGTTCCTGTCATGTAGGTGGTTATTGTGATGTTTGTTGCGTCGTTTGCAATCTTGCCACCGATGATATCGTATTTTTCAAAATCCTGAACAAGGGAATTGAAAAGCCCCTTTTTTCGATGAGCGACAATGCAATGTAGCCAGTCGGCATCGGCTGTTAAAAAGATTTGGGTTCGGAGATTGGCCGGTATGTACTCAAAGGAAGACACTACTCCAAAATTCTGCTGGGTTGGAATTACTCCAGATTCCTGCGCTTTTCTTGTAGAAATCTTTGCAAAGGATTTCGCTTGTTCCTTGTCTGTTGTAAGGTAGAAACCTTGACCGAAATCCTTATACTTGGCGCACTTAGACAAGTCAGGTGAAGATACTTCGCAAAAACTTCCGTGGTACAGAATGGTTCGCTGATTCAAATCAAGCATTTTACACGCCCTTTGACTTGAGGTATTGCCTTATGTCTTCAAGAACCGCCTGGTCGCCTTCAATATGGAACAAGTCCCACATTCGCTTGATATAGTGAAAAACACCCTGTTCCTTGAACTGGGTTGCTACTGCAGCAATAGACGCTCCCGTTTCTTCGGACATCAGCCGAACGAGCCTTGTCTGCATATAGATAATCTGGGTGCTTTCACTCATGTTCTTCAATATATAAAAATTTGGATATGGTATCTTGTAAAACTCCACCAAGTTGGTGGAGTTTGAGAAATGTTGCAAAGTTTTACTTTGATTCCTTGGCAAATATGGTGTCGCCTATTGGAGTTGCAGAAACCGCTCTCGCTAACGTGGCTTCAGTCGCCGTCTAAATTGCTAAGTAAAATGCCTCACAAAAATGCAGGGCATTTGTTCTTTCATGAAACAACTTGTTTCATAGAAAATTGTAAAAACGTAAAAATGTTCAAAATAGCTTGAAAATTTGCGAAAATAGACGATTTTTGTTTCTTAGATATATTGCAACTGCTCTCCGTATAATTTATTTTTTGAATGAGGGGCAAGCGTGTCCCTGTGAATTTT
>JAKSIF010000108.1 GCA_024398965.1 Fibrobacter sp.
TAGCGTTTTCAAATGTACCACCTCAGAAGTGGTTGCTTTAAGGTTCTGCAAAGTTATTATTTTTATTTGTTTTTGCGTCTCATTGAGTCGCCTTTCAGTTCAATGCGAGTGGCGTTAGCCAGGAGCCTGTCCATTATGGCATCGGCAAGCGTAGGTTCATTGATGTAGTCGTACCATTTTGCAATGGGCAGCTGCGACGTCACGATTACGGATTTCCGTTGATAGCAGTCCTCAAGGATCTGCAGCAAGGCAAGCCGCGAGTTATTATCGAGCGGCTGCAAGCCGAAGTCATCGAAGATGACGAGGTCATTGCGTTCGATATGATTGATGACCTTCAACATGCTTCCGTCAAGTTTAGCGAGCGCGATGCGCTCGATGAACTTGTTCATTGAGAAGTACTCCACGCGATGCCCCATGAAGCAGGCCTGGCGGCCTATGGCACAGGCAAGGAACGACTTGCCACAGCCAGTCTTGCCGTCAATGAGGATGTTCTCGGCTCTGCCGATGAAGCTGCAGTCCATGATTTTTAGAAGTGTCTCTTTTGTGAGGTTCCTTTCCTTGGTGCAGATTACATCTTCAAAGACTGCGTTGTACCTGAGCTTGCTTGTCTTCAGATACATTTCGGTTCTGCGCTGGTTGCGGTACTGGTTTTCTGCTTCAGCCAGCTTTGCGACAAACTGATCCAGTGTCGGCCATTCGTTTACTGGCAGCGTCTGAAGAGCCTTGTAGCATTCAGCCATGCCCTTCAGCTTGAGTTCCTCCAACTGGAGGATTGTTTCTTGAGTGTTCATTTGATTGACGTATTTTGTGTGCCAGTTGTTTTATTATCGATATGCCTCCGCTCCTCTCACATTGTCGTTCTCGGGGATATATGAGAAGAGACCGTGCAAGTCCGGTGAAGGAGCCTTATCAAGGTTGTTTGCGAGGATAGACTTGACGCTTTTGTAGCTTGATGCGGTTTTGGGCTCGATTCTCCTGCATGCTGCTTCGAGCCGTGCCTCTCCATAAGTGTTGGCAAGGCGCAGCAGCCCCTGACAGGCTCTGTAAGACTGCTGTACAAAGAGAGCGGAAGTGAGTATGTTGTTTATCACGGCCGTCGTTTCAGGGCCGATTTGGCGGGCCTTTTTCAGGAAGTATGCAGCATTGAACTCCTTGGTCTCAGCATAGGCCCTGTGATTGGCCGGCATATGTTCCGGAACGGTTGTGTAACCGTCGTGCCACATCCTGCGGTGTGTCGCAATGCGCTTCATATCGACCCAGACTTCGACAGTGTCGGCATCATAGACGACCTTGGCCTTCTTGCCTACATATTGGTAAGGAACACTGTAGAAGCGATTCCGGTCTATCTGGAAGTGATATGTGCTGTTTATCTCTATCTGTTTTTCGTATTTGAAGTGATACGGCTCGACAGGGAGAGGAAGGAGATATGGCAGTTCCTCCGTCTCGAACTTCTGCCGGCGGCTGTATGTCCTGCCCTTCATGATTTCGTTGTTGTACTGGTCGTTCAACTCCATCAGACGGGCGTTAAGTTCATCTATTGATGTCCATGTTTCGTTATAGACTCGACTGTAGTAGTATTTGTACACCTGATTCACAAGGCTCTCTGCCGGGCCTTTGTCGCGAGGTTTGCGACTGCGGCATCCGGACATGTCCGTTCCGTAATGCAGGCTCCACTGCTGGGCGGCCTCATTCAGAGCAGGCTCGTATCTGTCATATTTCTTCACCCACTGGGTCATGTTGTCTGTCTTGGATATCTCAGGGACTCCACCGAAGTACGTCAATGCCTTTGATAATGCAGCGAAAAAGAACTCCATCTTGGTTGACAGCATCGCTATCGCGAAGCTCATCATTGAGAACGGAAGCACACAGACGAGGACTATCGCCTTTACGCATTCTCCCGTACTCCTGTCTGCAAGCACCCACAGCGGATCTCCGGCAAAGTCGAACTGCATTTCCTTTGCAGCCTCATAGACATTGTGATACTTGTAGTCGTGAGCCTTTTCATACTCCTGGATTATCAGCTTGAACTGCGTGTAGCCGTATGGATTGTCCGTCGCCTTGCAATACTCCTCGTACAGAACGTCGTACGTCATATACTTCCGTTTCATGCTTTGGGCATAGCTCTCGACATTTTCCTGCATGAAAGCATATTTGTCAGCATCACGGCTCCTGTGGCCGTCTCCCTTGGATAGGAGATTGTGCAGTTCCGCATCTTCCATCTGCAGAAGTTCCTGCATCGACTTTCCGGACTGTTCCGCCCGCTCCTTGTATGGGCGAAGTGACGTCCGGCTGATACCGAGCCTGCGCTCGATTTCCCTTAACGGTGTTCCTTTTGCGAACTCCCGGATGATTACCCTTAAGTCTGTCATCGTTGCTTTTCTGTTTGCCATATCTTTGTGGTATTTGTTTTCCTACCACAAAGGTACTTGCTTAACTCAAAGCAACCCTTCTGTTGTCTGCCTCACAACCGGCACTTGTTCATCGGCTTCAGGTGGTACATTTGAAAACGCTACAGACGGTACATTTCATTCCGCTACAGCTGGTACATTTGTTTCCGCTATGCCCGGTACATTT
>JAKSIF010000109.1 GCA_024398965.1 Fibrobacter sp.
CCAAGTTGCGGACCTTCTGCCAATACTCGGCGCTCTTGTATTCCTTGAATTCCATCACTTTTCCTCCATGAGTTTTTCTGTGACTTGGTTGACGATGGCGAGGGCTTCTTCCTGGATCTTGTCTTCGTCGATGGGCGGGATGATGCCCTTGCCCGATGCGATGAGGGGGCGGTAGACTTCGGTGAGAGCCCTGAAGGCGGGGAGCGAACGCAGGTCCTTGTCTTCCTTGAAGGGGAGCCACGAATGCTTTACCTTCTGGATGCAGCTGTAGCCGATGTGGCGGTTCTTGAGGCACCACTTGAGTTCACCCGGATTCACGGCGTGGGGGAACATTCCCATTTCGCGCTGAGCCTGGTGTGCGTCCTCGAACAAACCCTTCAGGCGCTTGGTGCAGCACGGTAGTGCATTGACCATTGCCTTGGTTACCACCATCTCCTCGTCGGAGAGCGCCGGGGCGCCGTACTCGATGCGGTCCACCTTCAGCAGGTACTCGATGACCTGGAGCCTGAGCAATAGGCACAGATGGTTCACTTTTTTCTGCATATCATCCATACAGCTGCTTCAGCTCCTCCATTGAAAGTTCCGAATCGTTGACCTTGGAATCGTGATTGACCGATTCCCCGCGGATGAACCGGGCCATGGCCTCGCGCTCCTCCGCCTTGAAGTTCTTTGCCTTGCCGCCTGCGTTCTCCAGGCGTTTCTCGGTGAGCTTCATGTTCTGGACCTTGTCCCACACCCAGTTGCCGCGGCGAAGCACCATGTAGTGGCTCTTGTAGCGCTTGGCTGCCTTGCCATTGTTCTCGATGTAGCCGTCAAGGATGTTGATGGCGACGGCGAGATCGTGGCCGTACAGTTCCCGGAGCTTTGCCCCCTCCTCGTCGGTGAGGAGAACGTGCTTGTTTTCGCCATAGGGCTTTTTCAAAGGCTTGGCTACCGCGGTGGGAATGGTTTTTGCAGATGTACCAGATTCCAGATGCGCACGGTTGCCCGTGTTAGCGAAGTTCAGCGAGCCCTCGCGGGTGTCGCCATCTGCAAAATTCGTGCAGGAAGTTGTCGATTTGCTATCCTCCGCGGCGTTGCCGTTCGCGGCTTCCTGCTGTGATCCGTTTGCGTTTACACTTGCGGGAACGGTCACTTGGTCGTTATTCTTGTTGTAATATGCCTGGTTGGTTTGCTGGCGCTTTTGCATACGATTTAGCGCGTGGTTGTATCTTTCGCGCACATTTTCGTTGACATCTGAAGCGACGCAGCCAGAACAAAGGTCGAGCACGGCTTTTCTGCAGAAAGCACCAAATTCTTCATTGTTGCCCATTTTGGCTTGTAAGATGAATAGCTGCTGCATATCGAATGAAATCCACCGTGGTATCGTATTCTTTGCTCTTGACATTTGCGAACCTTATTTTGAGACTCGCTGTTGGTGGTAGGCCTTTACTGCATCCATGACGATCGATGTGTAAGAGGTCGGTTCGAAATTTTGTGTGCGGACTTTTTCAAGGTCACAGAACATCTTTCTCATTTCGCCAGGAAGATGGACGTGAATTGTCTTGTCAGTCTGCACTTCGTTTTGGTTTTGTTTATCCATTGTTCAAAATCCTTATGATTGAGTCCAAAAGTTTTGTACTTTAGTCTCAACATTTTGGAATACAGTATTAAATTTTTGGAAATGCAATACTTTTTTTCTAAAAATTTTGTACTTATTTTGAACTTTTTTTGAAATTCGTTATTTTTATGATATGGATAACGAGATTTTACATACTGACCCGGATAATTCTGGTGAAGAAAAGCCGAAAAAGAAGGCTAAACACTTGTGGTGTATTGACCTGGATTCTTTGAAAAAAGAAACAGGAATGACCATTGAAGAACTGGCTGCTATAGCTGATTATAGCAACCCCAAGGGTGTTTATAATTGGGATAAGGAATTTGGCTCTAGGCCGTCTTACAATACCTTTATAGAACTTTTTAAGGCAGGGGCTACTGTAGAAACCCTTTTTGGTGTTGAATACAAAGCTTCCGGAAAAATCAATGATGTTCCGGCTGATGTTCGTGACATAGCCCGCCAAATGCTGATAGACAGCATGAGCCAGACATTGGAAAAGCTCAAGTCCGACGGCCCCAAGCCCCCTCAAAAGTAGGTGTATGAAAAAGATTGAAACTTTAGTCAAGTCCGGGAAATTCGTTCTTCACGTTATTTCTTATCGTCCGCTGACTCGTCAGGAGGTACTCTTAGCAGTAGCAGAGTATCAGCGTGCTTGCGGTTTGAAGTTCTTGCCGAAAACTGGTAGTGGCACTGTGGTGACAAGCTTCGGAGCCGTCTAACAGCGGATTCAATGGCTGCGTTGATTACCTGGTCAACGCCTTCTTGACCAATGGTCCTTTTTAAAAACCTGTATGGGAACTTGATAGAAGCTTCGCCTTTGTAGTTCGCTTCAATCGCCTTACCGAATTCACTCTTTAGACTCATGGGTTTAATTTAAACCGATGTTTTTGCGGATGGGGAAAAATTGCCCCATCTTTTTTCTAGAACCCCAGCTCCTTTTTAAGGTCAAGGATCC
>JAKSIF010000110.1 GCA_024398965.1 Fibrobacter sp.
TCTTCCGTCGCACTCCAGAGGTAAGCATACATTGTCTGGCGATCGAATCGCCCGCGGTAATCACGGAAACCCGACGGCGTTCCATTAAATCCATATTCATCGGAGCCATTGCCGTAATGGCTCCAGCCTTCCGCGGATTTCAGCTTGACGGCGGCAGAATCACGGCCACCCACCTCAACGAAGAGCTGATCGAACTCCTCGGCAGTAGGCAAATGCCATCCGGCGGGGCAAACATCCTTCGCCACATCCCAAGTATAAAAACGACCGTACTTGCGACAGTCGTAATTGAAACGTGTATAGCAGAAACTTTCTTCCGCGGCAAAGCTCAGATTCTCTGCCATCCAAATCTGGGAACCAATTTTTACTGTCTTGTATTCCTGACCATCACGAGCATCCTTCAACACAGAGCCTTCAACCGAAGCATTGGCCAATTCCTCCGCAAAGGTCAAAGTTCCCCAAAACAGGATTAATCCACAAATCAAAAATGCAAGGCAGGAAAACCGTCCCTTCATAAAAAATCCATCAAAAAGATTTTCCCGTAAATCTAACTACATTACGGAAGAAACTCCCATGATGTTGAAGTTGCCGATGGATCCGCTTGTAGCCTGGATCTTGAACTTCAAGCTAGCAATCTTTGCTGCGGCTGCTTCACCGGTTATCTTGACAGAACCCCAGCCGGCCTGCTTAAACTGATTCCAAGCAAAGCATTTTGTAGAACCAGTCGGCGCCTTTGCCAAGGTTACGAACGGGTTGTCATACTCGATTTCTACATCGCCCACATCACCTAGGCCAATTTCAAGAGTCATCGGGGAATCAACTGCATAAGAAACGCAGATTCCGCCCCACTTGGATGCATCCACTGCAACAGCCACTCCAGTCAGATCCTCGCCACCGACATTGAAACCAAGCCCGACATAAGGATTATACGAAAGGGTTCCCTTGCTTAGAGCATATCCACCACATACTCCCTTACAATAGTCCATGATCGGATCGAAAGAATCGTAATCATGTTCAACCTGCGGCCACACAATCTGAGACTTTCCGCCATCGACTTCATCATCATACGTGAACCAATAACCAGAGGTTTCCGAACCATTATCAAGGCCGGTATTTACGCTGTATTCGTCAGAATCACCACACCATTTCATCAAGGAACCTGTTAAGGAAGCGTCGCAACCACTGCCGATTACGGGACTCGGCGTAAAGGAGACTGAGCTGGAACTTGCAACAGAAGAACTGGAGGCAGCAGGAACAACGACGCCAGAGTACTCATTGGAGGTAACTGACATAATGTTGAACTTGCCAGTGGTTCCCGATTTTCCCTGGAACTTGAACTTCAAGGCAACAAGTTTATCGGCGACATCGGCACCGGATGCGGCACTGGGGAGCCCCCATCCGCCTGCCTTAAACTGTTTCCATTCAAAGCACTTTAGCGAACCCGTTGCAGACTTTGGAAGCGTAACGAAAGGATTGTCAAAGCCAATTTCAGCATCCATAGCATCGCCAAGACCCATTTCAAGAGATACTGCAATATCGGATGAGTAACCGACGCAAACACCATTCCACTTGGAAGCGTCAACAGCGGCAGGAGTACCAGACTCATCGTCGCCACCAACATTGAAACCCACACCTACATACGGGTCATACGTAAGGGATCCCTTTTCTAAGCTGATGGTTCCACATAGGCCGCCACAGACATCAATAACTGGATCCATGGCATCGTCCACATATTCATTTCCCAAGGGAACAGGCCATGTAATTGTAGAAGCACCACCATCGGCGTCGTCAGCGTATGCATACCAGTAACCAGATGTTTCTGTACCAACATCAAGCCCGGTTTCAACTCGATATACCATTTCGTCGCCAACCCAGTGCATAAGGTTGCCACCGACAGAGCCTCCGATAACGCCTCCGTAAATCGGACTAACGGAAGAGCTTGAACGCATCGTAGATGAAGACGAAGCTGTGACCTGGCCGTTGGCAGCCTCTTCCTGCTTTGAGTCGGAAGACAGGCCTGGCTTTCCGTCTCCGCTAGGCTCAGTAGAAGAACTATCTGCGGAGCCACTTTCCCCATTGGAAACAAGCAAAGCCCAAGTGCCAGCATAGCACTTATATTTCTGGCCTTCGGAACGGACCAAAACTATGTCGCCTTCCCTATCGGAAGTACACTCAGGAAGAGCGTCGTAAGTTTCAAACGACACGATGTCGTTGTTTTGGGAATCCGGCGACGTAGTGGAATCGCCACATGCAAAAAGCAGGGATGAGACAGCAATAGCAGTAACACCCTGAGAGATTTTCCTAACCATAACACTCCTCCTTAGAAGTTGTTAAACCATCTAAGCTAGATATACATTACAAGTAGCCCAAATGCAATACCCCGAAGGAGCGCAAACAGCTTGTGATTATACAAAAAAGAGGATATTAAAGCTACAGATCACCCAATTTCACAATTCGCCTAATTCCATCAGCGGATTGCAACAGGTAAACGCCCTTGTTATACCCTGCAG
>JAKSIF010000111.1 GCA_024398965.1 Fibrobacter sp.
CGCCAAACGCCACCAACGTCGGATTGGTGATCTTCCGTCCGTCAGCATCGAGCGGCAGCACGAAGATCGCCTCCTTGCCGTCAACACGATCCATCGCCGCCCGGAAGAGCGGATAGGCGTCATCAGCGGTTATGATGGAAGTCGTCATTTCCTCTTGCGCGATTTCGCCCTACATGGACCTTCGCCTATCAATTCAACGCCATCGTCATCAAACTCCAGATCCTCGACCTTCGCCATCTCCGATTTTCCAAACTGCTTGCGCAGTTTCCGTACAGCGTCCTCATAGTTCTCGGCTTCAACCTCGTAAGCAGAGGAATAATGCTGCCAATATAACAAATTGAACTTCTTCATGCTTTTACAATCTTCGATTAAGCATTATATCAACGATTCAAAATGCGCTTCAAGCGTGGTTAGCACATTAAGCAAGCTCATGCGTTGCTGAGACTCCGAGATGCTGGCCGCCTTTTCACGAAGTCGTTTAAAAGCCGCCTGAATCTGTGCATCTGTTGCGTCTTGATGGAAAATCTTAAAAAACTCCAACCAATGAATCGCCTTAATTCCACAAACCAGCTGAACCCGCATCCGCTCAAGATATTCATCCATCATTCCAGATCTGGCGATACGTCCAAAATTTCCACCCTTATCCGATTTTGGCGTGTCCGTAGTCGCCTCCGATTTCTTTGGATACGGTGATGCTTCTTTAGGCACTACAATTTCCGCATCCTTCCCTTTACCCCGCATCGCGATCCAATGCTTATTGCGGTATTCAGCTGCATAACGAGCTGATTCAATATAAGGTGCATATATCCTTGGACGACCCGATATCACACTGTTCAACGCCCAAGGGACAACCATAATCATATCCGCTTCCGCACATGCATTTCTTGTCTGCGTAAAACGCATGCTCGGCTCCCCCTCCTTTGCAAGGAGATACCAACCCTTCAATTCAATTCCGAGAATCGGTTGCGACGATTCATCGGAAAGGTTTTTCAGCACCACATCGGGAAACGATTGCGGTTGGCGAACAAATTGATACGTTCCATACTTCCCGTCGGGGTCCCATACGCTTCGTATGGTATTCAAGGTATCCACCACCTGATTTTCAATCGTCGCCCCTAAAGCGGAATTCAACGTAAACACATCTGTCGCACTGATCCCCTCGATAAACGTATCGCTGTGGAAATGCGCAGGCAACGCCTTCAGTGCGGCCCTAACGCCAGCCCATAGCGGCTTGTGTGGCCAACTATCCACCGGCTCAACGGCCTTGATCGCGATCTTGCACGACTTGTCAGCGCTTTTCATTTTTAATCCTTTCTATTGCCGACTTGCAATATTCTTGATTAAGTTCCGCCGCAAAAGCAATTCTCCCCGTCCGAATTGCAGCAACAGATGCCGAACACAACCCTCCAAAGGGCTCCCAGACAACATCGCCGACATCCGACGTCGACTTAATTATCTGTTCCAATAAGCTCAATGGCTTCTGATTCATATGCAGGCAAGAAGTCCCCTTCTTTATCCTCTCCTTGCCGCGCACTGCTGGAAGATGCCAAACATTCGACACTCCAATCTCGCAATGGAATTTCGCCCGCATAAGCTCCCATTCCGCAGCTGAGAACTGAGTGCCGTCAGACTTTCCAAAATAAGGTCTTCCATCTCCCTTGCCCTTTGCATTCGCAAAGGCGGCAATCTTAACAAACGCTTCCGCAGGAGGGAAATACCACAGGTGATCCGTAGCGAAATATTTTCGTGTCGCCGCATCCTTCACTCCGCAGGCGACATTTGTCATTCTAAAGGGCAACCCTGTCCGCTTCCATTCTTCGCGCATCCATTCACGTATTGAATACTCATTACCGCTTGACACAAGACGGTTTTTCCTGACATATTGCGCACACACCTCTGTCACGACAGGATATTTCCGAATTGTTTTCGTATTGCAATTCCCCGCAACATGAGCCATTCCCTTATCCCAAATATGGCAATTCCGAAACTCCCATCCGCAATCTTCAATCATCCGATGGCAATTTGCCCACCCCTGCTCGGAATTCCAAAACCAAAGCGTTGCGGAGGGAAGCGCACGCTCATACCATTTAAGCAAGAACGGCCGATAGCATTCCGCCAGCCCCTCCGGCGTCGGAGGGTCTCCAGGATAGCTCCCCAGTCCATAAGGGCCATCTGCAATAATCACCGTCGGCGGACTCCATCGTTCACACAAACGTAAACTGTCCCCGAATTCGATTCTTGCATTGCCTTTCACAAGTTGAACTTCTGAACCGTGATGCTGATCCTCCCAGAAATCCATCTGCAACGCCTCTTCGCCAACAATGAGCTTTGAGGCGGGCAACTTTGTGACAATGCGCGGCAGTTTTGCGGCAAGCGCGGCATTTTTACGGTCAGGTGATTCAAGATACGCCTTCAGTTGCGCGGCAATCTTGGGCGAGCGACAGGCGAAGTCCTTAGTGCGAATGAAAT
>JAKSIF010000112.1 GCA_024398965.1 Fibrobacter sp.
GACTATCAGGAATCCTGGCAGCCCCAGCCCATGAAGCCTGAACTTCTGGAACAGGCCAAGGTCATTGCCAAGAAGGTGACCGACGCTCTTGGCGGTCGCGGCATCTTCGGTGTGGAACTGTTCGTTTGCAAGGACGAAGTCCTGTTCAGCGAAGTGAGCCCCAGACCTCACGACACCGGCATGGTGACTCTCATTTCTCAGGACCTTTCCGAATTCGCTCTCCACGCCCGCGCTATTCTCGGCCTGCCCATTCCCAACATTGCTTTCCATGGCCCCAGTGCTTCCAAGGCAATTGTCTGCGATGGCAATTCTACCCAGGTAAAGTTCAGCGGTCTTGAAGAAGTCCTTGCAGAACCCGATACTGGTCTCCGCCTGTTCGGTAAGCCTGAACTGAAGGGCCACCGCCGCATGGGTGTGCTGCTTGCTCGCCGCGACACCGTAGAAGAAGCCAAGGCTACCGTCATGGCTATGCGCGAAAAGGTGAAGGTGACTTTGTAATAAACGATTCGTTGAATCGTTTATTACAATTATGATTTACGAATTATGAGTTATAAGAAAAGGCTCGGCATTGCCGAGCCTTTTTAAGTCGTTGTATTGTCACCTTTTCTTGATTAAGGAATTTATAATTAAGCCGCATGCGGTTTAATCTTCACAACTGTCGTAGAAGTTTTCTAGTTCCTTGTGGCAGTTGATAAAGTACTTCTTTAGCATGGGATCGAAGTGGGTTCCCATGGAGCTTACTATGATGTCAAAGGCTTCCGCATAAGACATCTTTTCCTTGTAGCAACGCTTACTGACCAGGGCGTCGTATACGTCTGCAATCGCCATGATGCGGGCTTCCAGGGGGATTTCCTCTCCTCGAAGTTGCTTGGGGTATCCGGTGCCGTCCCAGCGTTCGTGATGGTAATGTGCGACGTTGCTGGCAATGGTAACAAATTCGTCTGACTCGACATCCTTTAGAAGATTCTCCACGATGACAGCGCCCTTTTGCGCATGGGTCTTCATGATGTTGAACTCTTCTTGCGTGAAGGTTCCTGGCTTACGCAGGATGGCGTCATCTACGGCAATCTTGCCAAGATCGTGCATGGGGGCAGACTTGATTATCGCCTTGAAAAATTCGAGCTTCTTGCGGAAAATCTCGTCTTTTTTCATCTCGTTGACAAGGATCTTTACTGCCTGGCTTGTATGTCTAATATGGCTGCCCGTATTGCTGTCTCGGCTTTCTACCATGTTGGACATTCCAAGGATCATTTGTTCCTGGATGGCCTGGATATGCTCGTTCTTGTTCTGAACGTCAGTTACCAGATCGTTGTTGTACTTGTCGAGAAGCTTGATGTATCTCTGGATCTTGGAATCGTCCTCAATCCTTAACATGTAACCACAGTGTCTTTGACCGTGGAGAAGGTTTCGAATGGTGCATTTATAGTGCTTCGATCCGTATTCGAAGTAGCTTGCCTTGAACAGCTGCTGAGGATCAAAGTTCTCGATGATGTTGAGAATGATCTTGCTGAGTTCATCGTTCGAGGGGAGCTTGCTGTCTACACGGAAATTCTTCAACGAAGGGAAGGTCCTGCTGGCGACATTGTTGCAGCCGATGTAGCACAGGTCTTCGGTGATGGAGATGAATGTGCTTTCATTCTGGAATTCAAGGGTTTCCTGGATCGATCCGCTAATGTCGTACTTGCTGATTCGGTTCGTGATTATCAGCATGATGTATTCAATGATCAGGTAGATGGCGGGCATGACAAGCATGTCGTAGCCTAGCTCTCGGCAGATGAAAAACGTGCCTACTCCCAAAAGGCCTATGGCTGCGAGAGCCAGGAGGTTTCGATAGGAGATGTTCTTTTTCTTGAGTAGGGAATAGACGAATACAACGAGGCCCGATACAAGATAGAAGGTGAGCAGCATGTTGTACAATATGTGGGCTGGGCCGAAATCAACAGTGTAGTCGGTTACACCATGATGTGTGATTAGGGCCGTGCTCTTGTAGAATACGTCGCTCCAGCCGGTCGTCATGGCGAAGGCCAGAACCACGGTACTCGCAGCAAACAGGACTATCCTGAGTTTTTTGGAAATATTGATGTTGCAAAGGCTTAACTCGCCAAGGAAGAACAGGAGGGGAATGTAGACTGCTCCCGCATAGGCGAACTTGTTTGCAAGAAGGGCTTCTTCAATATTGGTGGACATTGCCAGCATAAAATGACCGGCGATGGCCATGGTTATCACATGGAACATGGACAGGTAATAAGAAACCATCCTTTTGGAACATACAATCATGAATATGATGATGTTGACAAAAGAAAGAACTAGCGCCGCCGCAAGATAGTATATAACCATTTTTCACCCAATTCCTATGCTTAAAAAATAAGCATTCCTCTTAAAGCAAAATAACTAATTTTTTGAGGCATCATCAACATGTGTGGAAGCATTTAGGCAGCCTTGCTAGATGA
>JAKSIF010000113.1 GCA_024398965.1 Fibrobacter sp.
TAAACCATTCTTTTGGGTCTGACCAATCCAAATCTAATACCATGCTAATACACCGCAAGGGTTCGGGGGCGCGTAGCCCCTGATCAACACAAAGAGCGATACCACAACGGTACCGCTCTCGATGATCAGAAGGGTGCAGGATCATCGGTCTCATAGCCGATAGGCATCCTTACTTCTCCTTTTGGTTCTGGTGGGATCACCTCTAACTTCCATTGCCAACCGTCTGGACGATCGAGGGTGATGGAAGCTTTGGCATTCGTTCTCCTTGCCATGTCTTGGAGTCCTGTAAATACCTCAATGGTGAGGTCTTCTTTCTGTTCTTTCTTCATATCGTTTGTTTGTGTTTGGTCTATCTGATCACCTCTTGATCCTCTTTCCTGGTTCGCCCTGCGAACGGGGGGTGTTGGGGGTGCAACCCCGACCCTAATCACGCCTGAGCTTGCTCGTAAAGACCTTGGTCTGGAGGCGTGGGGAGTTGGTGATTTTTCACCAACCCCTTATTAGGCTAAGTGCTTCGAAAAATCGAAGCTCATATTAGGCTATGAGGTTCATTCAAGAGGTGTTCCTGATGGGGTGCAAGCACCCAGTCCGGCAAGACTCTGATCTTGCCCTCTCGATGGACTTTGACGAGCAACTTCGTGAAGTTGTCGTTAATCATCGAGACCCTTCATCAGAGCGTTCATGAGCTCGGGGTACTCCTTCTCGAGTCCGGCACGGACGTAACTGTTGATCAGTCGAGCAACGGACACGTGTTCATGATCATGGATCTCCTTCATGATGATCCATAAGTCGAGATCAAGCAAGATCTCCTTGCGCCTGCCATTGACTGATGGCCTACCTCGGTGTTTCTCCTCTGGGGTGGCACTGTTGCCCAGCTTTGAGGAGAAGTACGCTTGTAGGGCCTTTTCTGGGTCATTGGTGGCCTTCAGCCTCTCGATATCCTTCTTCAGCCTCTCGATGATCAGACGGTCAGCCTCCTCATTGGTGGCAGCCTTGGCAGCCTGCTCAGTCATCAGACTCTCCTTCGCCCTATACTCCTGCAGCTGTCTCTTCAGACGCTCGATCTCATCAGAGCTGCTTGTCTGATGGAGAGAGGGTGCAGGATCCTGAGGGCGCTTATTCATGCGCTCGATGGTCAACAAGATCTTGTCGATACCCAATAGTCGTTGTAGCCAGTTCATTTTGGTTTATTACGGTGTTTATTGTTTTATATTACGTAGTCAAATACGATTTATTACGTAATATAAACGTTTAATTACGTGTTTTATTGTATTTACTTGAGTTTTTGGGGTAGGATCTCAAACTCCTTCTCCATAATAGCTCGAGCGTACTTGAAGATTGATCTGACTGTCGGATCACTCTCGACACCTCTTACCTTGTCAACCATGCGCTCAAATGCCTTGCGGTCTTTGACCAGCAGGTCAGCCAGAGGACGTTTGATCAGATTGAGGTAGTTCTGACCGTGCTCATCATCAAAGATGCGATTGAGGATCACGATGAAGGCATTGTATAACTGAGATGCCTCAAGCACAGCGGTATTGTTGTTTCCGTCAAGGACGGTAGCCTTTTTAGTCACCTTGGCTACCTCCTTCTCGTGGATCCTGAACCACAGTCTCTCGTTCGATGGACGTCCGCCAGAGGACTTTTTGTCTTCGTCCTTCCTGTAGCACTCGAAATAGACATCGCAGGATCCTGCGTCATACAGCTCCTTCATCTCCACTTCTGCAGGAGTAATAACCTTCCTGATGAAGTCGTAGAGACGCGTGAACTTGGGTTTCTGAACGAAGGTCTTGTTGACCTTACGCACGGCTGTTTCGTTCAGACCAAACCACTCTCGCAGGTCTGCCACATCGAGGAAGAATTCTTTTTCCTTTCTTCGGCGATACTGTTGTATGAATTCGTAGAACCTCTCCGTGTACTTGCCAGTGAACTGGCGTGCAATGGAGGCGTTGTACGTGGTATAGCACCCCCCGTCTTTGGCTTGGATCAAGTAAGGAACAAAATCGTGGTTGAGATCAACGGAAAAGGTCTTTGTCTGTGCATCGTACTTCGTTTTTCCGACGATGTTGACGTATTCCCAGGATCCTTTCTCATCGAGCTTGTATAGACCCTCCCTTGCAAGTGCAAGCATTGCCTTTTCGATGTTCTTGATGTGGGTTTCATCGATCTCCTTGGCGAAGAAATCGTAATGGCAAAGAATACTGTAATCATGATCTCCAAGGCTTGTTTTAGGCTTAGCCTCTCGCCACCACTCGTAGCGTTGTTCGAACTCTCCGAGTATCTGGACAAAGCAAGTTGTCATCAGAGGTGTCCAGATACGCTTGCTCTGGGTGATCACGTTTTGTTGCTTGATGTTGGTTGATTTCTCGATCATAGGCTTGATTTGTTGGTTTCTGGG
>JAKSIF010000114.1 GCA_024398965.1 Fibrobacter sp.
TTACTCACAATTTCCTCTTTTACTGACATCTATCACCCTATAACCATGAATTTTCGGGCATATCCGCGTGGAAGTGCAATTATCCAGGAATGACGGAGAACAAACAACTCCACTTGTGCGTCATTTCGTTCCTTTGTCCCGCGATTCTTTCCAAGTCGCAGTGTTTTCATGAAGAATGAATTATTGACTTTCAATGACCTACCTCAGGTCGTTGCCCAGCTTCGGGATGAAGTGATGGGCATGAAGGTGGCACTGCTGAACCTTCAGAACGGAACAACTCAGCAGAAGAGAGAGAACACACATCGTCCCATGAGCGTAGAGGAAGCAGCCGAATACACACGTCTGCCCCTTGGCACCATGTATCAGAAGCTGGCAGAGGGTATCATCCCTGGCACCAAGCCCGGCAAGCGTTGGGTCATCTATCAGGATGAGCTCGACAAGTGGCTTGATGCCAACCGCAAGAACGAGGTGCCCATGTCTGCCGATGAGTTCAATGCTGCTGTCCTCGCCTCTCATCGTCGCAAGCCAAAGAATGTACGCGTATGATGTTAGACAACGAGATCTGGCTCCCCCTTTCATTAGATGAGAGGGAGAGCGCACCTCCCGAGCAGCGGTGGAAATTCGACCTCAAATGGGAGAAGAGCGGCAAGGGCGCAATCAAGGTGGCTGGAACCATCAACAACATCATTGCTATCCTGACAAACGATCCCCTTCTCAAAGGGAAGATCCGTCACAATGACTTCTCCACAGTCATTGATGTACGCGATGTGCCTTGGCAGAAGGAGGTGGCTCCATGGAACGACACCAGTGATGCCTACCTCGCCAGCTATCTTGAAGGCTACCGCATGGGCGGCTTCTCCGACAAGAAGATTGCCAAGGCTCTGACGATTGTAGCCCATGAGAACAGCTACCATCCTGTGCGTGATTACCTGAACACCCTTGTGTGGGATGGCATTCCACGCATCGAGAGCCTTTTCATTGACCACCTGAAAGCGGAGGACACACAGCTCTACCGTGAGGCTGCCCTTGGCTTCATGGTCATGTCTGTGAAGCGCATCTTCGAACCCGGGTGCAACCTCCAGTTCATGCCTGTCTTTATCGGCAAGCAGGGTGCTGGCAAGAGTTCATTGGCTCAGGTGCTGGGTGGCGAGTGGGTGACCAACTCTGCCATTGACATCAACTCCAAGGATGGCTATATCGCCCTTCAGGGTAAGTGGATTGTGGAAATCGCTGAGATGAACTCCTTCTCCAAGAAAGAGGCGAGCAGCGTCAAGAGCTACATTTCCAGTTCCACGGACAGCTACCGACCTCCCTACGGTCAGCACAATGTGGATGTCAAGCGCCAATGTATCTTCTTCGGTACGACCAACGACATTCTCTGTCTGGCAGACAGTACAGGCAACCGTCGTTTCTGGCCTGTCGAGTGCAAGGCTACCGAGATTGATGCCTTCGAGCGTATTCAGCGGCTTGCAACTAACCGCGATCAGCTTTGGGCAGAAGCCATGCACTACTACAAGACCGACATGCCTCGCATCGAGAATCTTATCCGTAAGGTGAATGCAGACATGAAGGAGCTGCAGGAACGACACAATCAGGTGGATTCTCTGGAGGATGGCTTGCGTACCTATCTTGACTTTGTCCTGCCAAGCGACTGGAAGGAGCAGACTTTATCCTGGCGTAAGGCATGGTTCCATGACGAGGCAGTACGTCTGAACTATTACAAGACTCACTCCCATGATGGTGACTTCGTCCGTACTCAGGTGAATGCGTACGACTTCTGCATGGAGTATCTTGGCATGGAGACTTCCAATACCAAGTACAGCCCTACCTGCAACAAGGTTCATCGCTTCATGGAGGACATCCCTGGCTGGGTTCGTCTTGACGGTATGCATCGCAACAATGGCAGCCGTGCTCGCATCACCTACGAGCGTATTGCCGAGCCTTTGCCTCCAAAGGAAGATGAAAAGTCTGAGCCAGATGCCGTACAACCCGTACACCCCGTACAGACGGAGCTGGACTTTGACCATCCCTTTGAGCCACCTGATCCTGACGAACCTCTTCCATTCTGATGCTTTTAAGCCAAAGTGTACGGGTTGTCGGGGTTGTACGTGTAGTTTCTGAAATTTGTTTTCTGATTTCCACAAGTGCAGCTATGCCTCCTTGGATTTCATTTTTCAAGTTTTTCAAAAACACCCCTACACACCCGTACAGGCCGTACACTCTTAATCGTTTCAGGTTTTGATAAAAGGGAAGAAAGAGATACAGGCTCTATATCCCTTCTTTCCCTTT
>JAKSIF010000115.1 GCA_024398965.1 Fibrobacter sp.
CGTCGGTAGCAGTGGAGATACCGAGCTTATTCTTGGCGTCGAAGATTTCCTTACGGAGCTTGTGGTTTTCTTCGGTAATGGCGGTAGCTTCCTGTTCGGTCTTCTTCAGCTTGTTTTCGTCAATCTTTTCCTTAGGAGCAGCCTTCTTAGCGGAGGATGCTTCAGCCGGAGAATCGCTATCATCATAATCATCGTCGCTGCCACCGTTAGAACCGGCGCAAGCAGTGAACATTGCAACAGCCGCAGCTGCCAACATCAATTTCCAATTTTTCAAAAGAGACATTTGTTCAGGCTCCATTATAGTCTGTGATGGCTAAAATGTATATAATTTATGCCGAAATGAATGTAAAAAAGGTAAATTTTGTGCCGAAAAAAGATATTTACGAGGCTAAATATGGCTGAAAGACCTTCTTTAAACCCTTATTCCCAGGTTTTTATCGCTTCTGGCAGTTACGATTCCAAGAAAATCTACAGAAATCGCCGTAAAAAAATGATGGATCTTCTGGATTCCTTCTGCGTTTTTGCAGGAATGCCCATGGAACCCGGCGCAGAAGAAGCTTATGTGCAGACCTGGAACAAAATGATCCAGGAACCGGCCTTTATGTACCTGACCGGGATCAACCAGCCCGGCTGCTACCTGCTTTTGGACCCGAAGGTGGGGGAGGAAATCCTCTTTGTTCCCGCCAAGGACCCCTTCAAGGAATTTTGGAACGGCAAGCGCCTTGGCTATGTGGAAGGCTCCAGCGAGGTTTCCAAGGTGACAGGAATCAAGGACGTTCGTCCTGTGGATGAACTTTGGGATACTATTATAGCAAGGGCCCGCAAGGTTCAGAAGCCTGGCTTTGCCTACGCTTACTACTTTGAAAAGTTCCCCGACGATCATAACGACCAGTTCCGTAAGGAAATGGCAAAGGCCTTGAAATCCGCCGGCACCGAACTGAAGGGTTTCAAGATCAAGAGTGCTGCCAAGCTCCACTGGCAGCTCCGTCTGCCTCTGGAAAAGGAACGTATCGAAGACGCCCGCAAGGCACAGGATATTACCGACGCCGCCTTCCGTAAGGTTCTTGCCAATATGTCTAGCCTCAAGAACGAACGTGACCTTGGGCTGATGCTGGATTACGAGATGCAACGCCATAGCGATGGCGATCTTGCTTTCCCCACCATCGTTGCCGGTGGCGAAAACGCCTGCTGCCTTCACTACGTAAAGAAGGATGAGCCCCTGAAGGCAGGGGAGCTTGTGCTCCTTGACTTCGGCATCCGCTGGAATTCACTCCATAGCGATATCTCCCGCACGTTGCCTGTGGGCGGCAAGTTCAACCCCCTGCAGAAAATGTTGTACCAAATCGTACTGGACTCCCAGGAGGAGTACCAGAAGTTTGTTCGCCCGGGTGTTTCTCTGAAGGAAATCGGCATGGTGCCCTGGGACTTTATCATGAAGGCCCTGGATGAACGCCTGGTGAAGGGAGCCAAGGGCAAGTTCAAGCTGCTTTACGACAAGCGCCCCCACGGTGTAAGTCACTTTATTGGCGAACAGATTCACGAAGGGGAGCCTGGAACCCGCTCCCTGGATACGGAACTGGTGCCGGGAATGCTGATTTCCTGCGAACCGGGCCTGTACGGAGAATTCTGGGCTGTGATCAACGGCAAGAAGTACCACGAAAAGATCGGTATCCGCATCGAGGATGACCTTTTGATAACGAAAACCGGCTTTGAAAATATTTCTAAACATCTTCCGAAAACCATTGATGATTTAGAGGCGCTTATTAAGTAAGAGAGGGGGAGCAATCCCCCCTTTTTAATTACATTTCCTTTAAAGAATATTTTGAAAAAGGACTTAACTATGTGGAAAGTTAAGGGTGCGACCCGCTACTTTTTGTCTATTCTGGCAACGACTTTTGTTCAGCTTGGCGTATTCATTTACGCTCAGAAAATTCTGGCCGGTTCCTTCACCGCAGCCGATGGCGTTACCTGGCAGACCTTCATGCTGCAGATTTTCTTTGTGGCACCTTATGTACTGATGGTCTTCTTTGCTGGTCTTTTCACAAACAGGTTTTCCAAGAACAAGGTTCTGGCCTGGTCTTCCTTGATGATGACCTGCTTTGTTATTGCCCAGGCGGTTCTTGTGACTTGCGGCTGTGTTAGGGTGGCCTTCTGGCTTTCCATTGGCCTGAGTTGCGGTTTTGCTATCCATAGTGCGGCCAAGTACGGCATCCTTAAGGAAATGTTCGGTGTCCGTAACCTGA
>JAKSIF010000116.1 GCA_024398965.1 Fibrobacter sp.
CCATGGCGCAGGCGATACAGCAGAGGGTATCGCTGTCGCCGCCCAACGAAACAGCTAGGCGGGCAACTTCCTCGAAGGAGTTCCCTTCGCGGAAGGCGCAGAGGGCCTGAGGCACCGTGTTCTGGCAGGATTCATCCATATGGTAGGTGGGGCGGATCTTGTCGCAGGTCATCTTGCTAATGGGGTATCCGTAGGTACGTTCCACATAGTCAAGGATTTCCTCCTTGGACTTACCTGCACGCCCCAAGAAAATGGCGGCGGCGACGGCCTTTGCGCCCTTGATTCCCTCGGGATGATTGTGGGAGACGCGAGCGGAAACCTCGGCAAACTTTTCCACATCTTCCAGAGTATCGTAAGCCCAGCCCACCGCAGAAACTCGCATGGCGGAACCATTGCCCCAGCTATTGTAGGGCTGGGGATTTTTATCTACCAGCCAGTAACGGAAATTACCGCCATAGCCTGCATAGGGGAATGCCTTGCCCCATTTTTGCATGGAGGAGACCATAGCCTTTTCGGTCTTTTCGATGTCGGGTTGTCCGCCCGCCGGTTCGTCGCATGTGATGCGATCACTCACGAAACCAGCCATTACCGCTTCCGCCACAGCAACCGTCATGACGCTGTCATCGGTCCATTCCGACGCACGATTGAACAGCGGAAATTCCGTGGTCTTGATGTTATTACAGTCAAATTCGTAGGGCGCTCCGATGGTATCGCCAGCGATAGCGCCCAAGAGGCAAGTGTCCTTCTTCAGGGAAAGTTTTTTGGCAGCCAGTTCATTTCCTTGAGATTCTCCCTCTGCACATTCCTTTACCTGGGCCGGTTTTTCATTTTCCATTTCACCCCAGCACATATTGCTTGCGGCCTTGCGAAAAATTTCTTGCATTTTCTTTTCACGATCTGTCATCAAGACTCCTTTTCCTTGTTATCGTCATAAAAAATGCTTTTGTCAACCGAGACAAAAATCGTATAACAAAAACGCAAATTTTATAAAAGCCACTCTTTTTCTTATCAAAAAAATAGGCTATTGGAAAAAAGAAAAGGTCGCCCCAGAGGCGACAAAATACATCCACTTTGTTCTAGTTAGATTATTAAGGAACTTCAATCACATTCTTATGGGATTGCCGCATGGCATAAAAATTTTCCAGAAGCTGCAGGACCGTTTCCTTTTCCCGCGGGGAGAAACGGCGATGACTCATGACAAAATGCTGGGCAGAACAGCCCTTCAAGAATTGGATCTGCTGGTAAAGCAACTGCACGTTGTAAAAATCGGGACCGTTATGATTTACCGTCGGGTACGTGGAATCTCCCAAGAAAGCGGATTCCCCAACAGTGAGCATCAGGGAGCCCTTGGCGTGACTGCTAGGGATAGGTTCAATTTGAATCCGTAAGCCGTCATCAAACAGCAGGGGCGAATCAACCACATGAACACCAGCGCGGGCACGGATCGTCGCATCGCAATGGCGGAAGGTTTCCCGACCTACATAGAGCTTGTCAAATTGAATACGAGGCAGATTGACGAAATGATCCGCATGAAAATGGGAGATGACCACGTTCTTTTTGAGCGACACTTTTTCGCCACCATTGACAACTATATCGCAGGGCAAGTTGTTCACAAAATCTGCGGCCACATCTGAGGCGCCAACATCAAAAATCCACCAGGCGGTCTCGCCACGGATAGCGTAAACATCAGCGCTCAGCGGGCTTGTTTCGCTAGGCATCGAAGCCGGCAGATGAAGGATTCTTGACTGTAGATTACCAGACATGATTCTCAAATGTAACTATTTAGAATGCGCAGCAAACTTTTTGGAGATTTTTTGTCACCAAAGACATCTTTTTAGAAATTTAGTGACACAAAACACAGAACACATCCAGCCACGGCTATTTAAACCGGGGCTTCAAGAATGTGTGTGGGTAGCCCAGCACTCCAAACCAGCAACAAATGCTAGATTTGCAACATGCAATTCAGCATGTCGTTCATGAAATAGTGCGCGTTGCGGTAAGCGATAAGCCCACCATCGCGATACCTGCGGACGATGCTGTCGAACTGGGCGTTGAGATCTTCAAGTTTTAGTGGTTGCATAGTTATTATCGGAGTCACTTTTTCAAAGAATATGTCCTATTCTTGTTCGCTCCGTTGGAGACAATTTTGCCTTCTTCCACAAGTTCTGTGATATAGTCCTTGGTACGAGAAATCTTCAAACCAATAACATCTGCAATTTCTTGAGACCGGGCTTCTT
>JAKSIF010000117.1 GCA_024398965.1 Fibrobacter sp.
GACAAGGGTTGCTTCTTCTGCGCTCCGGATTCCATCGTGGCACAGTTCCCCCAGCTGGACTCCACCAAGACCTACGCAGAACTTCTGGAAAAGTTCCATCAGTTCCAGGACTCCCTGTAATTCAGCAATCATTTTCGTAAAAGATACAGATTGTTCTATCTAGACCTTTTAGCCACGCTAGAAGGTCTTTTATTATGCACTTTCCTCCAAACCAATCCCCTTTGAATATATATTTGAACAAAGATATCGTAAAAATCAAGAAGTAACCTCATTCGGTTAGGAGACAAAATATGAGTTTATTAAAGAAGCATTGGCAAAAGTTCATCATTGCCTCATTCGCCAGTTTTTGGGCCAGCTGCAGCGATTCGGAATCAACCGCACAGCCTGTTTATGACGAGCCGAGCTCTAGTTCCGACGCAACAACGTCTAGTTCCAGTGAGACCACCCCTGGTTCCAGCAGCGAAATGGTTCCGGCATCCAGCGACAGTAGAAATGAGATTCTCCCGTTAAGCAGTTCCTCTATACCTTTGATTGTACCGATGTATGGTGTGATGCAGGGACCGTTGCAGCCGCAGGCCTGTAAGCCATCCGTGGTCGAAAGCTATTCGATTCCACCTTGTCACGACGAAATCTGCCCGGATTACGGTGTTGAAATTGTGAAAACGGAAGGTTGCGATTGCAGTGATGGAAGTTCCTACACTCTGGAACAATTTTCCAATCTCTTTGGCGTTGATGAAGACGCCGCAAGAGAATGCAATCCTGGCAACGCAACAGATCCGAACAATTCCAACGAAGAAAATTCCAGCAGTTCCATGGGCATTGACGAGCCTCCCTTCGTCAAGGACACCGCCTTCATCGACCAACCCGCAGTTTACGGGCCTCCTTGCTTTTTCAACGGGACATGCAACGACGTTCCCAGCACAGAGGAAAAGGAGTAGTCCCGATGAAGCTTGGCTTGAAGAAGCGCCTGGCGCTGGAATTCTATCGTCTTTACCGCCATAACGAAATCAAGACCCACCCGCTGACTTATTTCTTCTGGGAATGTACCCTGCGCTGCAACCTGCACTGTCTGCACTGCGGTAGCGACTGTCTGAAGGACGCCATTCCCGACATGCCTCGTGAAGATTTCATGGCGGTACTTGACCACCTGGCCCCCCACATCGACCCCAAGCATTTTATGGTGGTCATTACCGGCGGCGAACCGCTGATGCGCCAGGACCTGGTGGAATGCGGTCAGGAAATCAAGAAACGAGGTTACCCCTGGGGCATGGTCAGCAACGCTCTCGCCATGACTCCCCAGAAGTTCGTGGACTTGCTGAACGCAGGCCTTCGTTCCTTGACTATCAGCCTTGACGGTCTCCACGACAGCCACAACCACTTCCGCGGCAGTCCCAACAGTTTCGACAACGCCATCCGTGCCATCAATATGGCAGCCCACACGCCGGGCCTTACCTTTGACACCATGACCTGCGTCAATAAGCAGAACCTGCCAGAGCTTCCGGAAATCCGCGACATGCTGGTAAAAATGGGTGTCAAGCGCTGGCGTATCGCCACCGTCTTCCCCAAGGGCCGAGCCAAGGACAACCCGCTTTTCCAACTGACCAACAAGGAATTTAAGCAGGTCTTTGACTTCATCCGCGAAACCAAGAGGATGGGCGTCATCAATGTGAACTACGGCTGCGAGGGATTCCTGGGCAGCTACGAGAAGGAAGCTCGCAATTACCCGTTCTTCTGCCGCGCCGGCGTGAACGTGGGATCCGTTCTTGCCAACGGTGACATTTCCGCATGCCCAAGCCTTCGTGGCGACTACATCCAGGGAAATATCTACAAGGATGACATCTGGGATGTTTGGCAGAACAAGTACCAGATCATGCGCGACCGCAAGTGGACACGCCTAGGCGACTGCAAGACCTGCAAGTACTGGCGTTACTGCGAAGGTTCCAGTCTCCATCTTCGCGATGAGAAAACCAAGGAACTTGCATACTGCCACGTAAAGCGTCTTGAAGATGCCGGGGCATAACTCGCACAAAGCCACTTTTTTACAACATTCACTATGGTTAGGATTTTTATGAACTTTCGCAAACATTGGAAAAAGTGGCTCTTCATCAACATGTGTGGGTGGCTTCGCCACCCTTTTTTGTTGACTTTCG
>JAKSIF010000118.1 GCA_024398965.1 Fibrobacter sp.
CGTCCATAAAACATCTACATACCTCCTATCTGCGTGTATCATACCAAAAATAGTCCGAAATGCGCAATACTGAAATTTCACCTATTTGAAATCCATTAGAATAGGTGAAAGATCTACAACCTAAAATAAGTTTCACCTATTTACACTAAATCAAATCAGGTGAAAACAACCCACCTTTCCAAACGCCCCCACCGACTTTCCAGCAAAACAAGCACAGGCCTACCATCGCCCGTCAACCGCCAAACCACGCGCAGTCCAGCCGAAGCCCTTATTTTACAGGCATCCGCGAGGGCCTGTCCCCGCCGAGCCTATCTCCGAAAACTCCCTGCGCATTAACGCCGCAGCGAACGATTGGTCAGGAGCTGCGTCATGTAGACCGGCAGGTAGAAAGAATATCCTATGCGGAAACCGCAAGCGATGCTACGAGCTTTCGTGCCCGGCTCTGAACAAGATCAAGAACCTCATGGCATTCATCGGGCAAGGACAGCGATTCCGCCGTCGCAGCCATCACCTGGTCGCAAAGATTCCTGATCCGGAGAAGCAATTGCGCAAAACCGAGATTCAATTCCGATGCCAGTTTCTTCCAATGCCCGTAGCAAATCGAATCAACGGAATCGGTTCCGCCGATTTTCATGGCAGGGCATTTTGAGAGCGCCGGCCAGAACACCGTAGAGACAAGATCATAGCCGGGGGCCAGCCGCCGCGAAGCCCCACGATAGAGCATGGAATAATTCTTGCCGTGCGCATCGGCATTCCCGATGATCGCATTGTAGATCAGGAGATCGACAAACGACAGGATGTCCCGCGCCGGCGACGTTGACCAACCCGAACGCAACAGCTTCACGACATCCCGTATGAGCGGTCCACCGTCCATCTGATATTTCCGTTCAGGCGCATATCCCAACGCCTGACAGAAATCCTCCTGGTGTACTCGCGTGACCGTACCCGTCTGCGGATCGACCTCGCGATCATAACGCCTGATCAGAAGACAGGGATGCCTTCCGATCCGAAGAAGTTCCGTTTCGGGAACGGACAGGCCGATGTGCCTTGCAAGCGTCATGCAGCAATGTTCATTGGCGGCAATTCCACGAAACCATTCCGACAGTTCCGGCTTGAGGATGTGCGTGCTCGGCGCATGCCCGACCGGAAGCCCGATTCGCCCGTCCTTGACAACGACAGGGAGCTTGCTTTGGGCTCCGGCAAGGGAAAGTCGCAGTTCACCTTCTCCCACAAGCAAGGGGCGTAACGGCAGGGTCTCGAGAATCGAGACCAGTTCCGAATCTGAGAGGGGCGTGAATCCACTGTCAACGGGCCGGGGATCAACCCCGTGCGGAAGAATTGTCAACGCGCCCGCACATTCCCCTCCCAACGCCTCCAAGAACGCAAAGTCATCCGTTTCCGCGATCCCGAGATAGCTTGCGATTCTGCTCCGCTGGGATTCCTCAGGCAAAAGTCCAGCAAAGAACGGCCGCAATTCGGGGCCGCTGTACGGCTCGGCTTTCAGCGGCAAGGATTGTGAGATCGGCCCCGCATGGGAATCCGAAAGATACACCGGATCATAGCAAAACTGTTCGGAACCGCTTGCGAACTTATCGTAGCTCCCGACCCTCCTGCCATTCCAGCAGACATCAAGCGACTTGACAATGGTGTCTTGCATGGGAATATCCTCAGTCCACAGAACCATTGGAAAGGACGACGTTCATTCCCAAAGCCGACAGAACCTGCAAGGCCTTGCCCATCTGACAGGTTGCCTTACCTGCTTCCAGATCGACAATGAACCTCAAACCCGTTCCGGCAACCATTGCCAATGCAGGTTGAGTAAGCCCCTGACGTTTCCGCTCCGCCCTTACCTTCTCTCCGATTTCTGCCGTAGTCATAATTCTACCCTCAAATTTACCGAACGGTATAATATCACATTCAGATGAGGTACGCAATAGCGAAATTTACCTCTCGGTAAAGTCGCGTCAGTATCAACATAAGCTCACCAAGAAAGTTCCCGTTCGGTAAATCGCAAGGACAACATCTCAAACCGACCGCCACCCCCCCAAGCCACGCACAGTCCAGCCGAAGCCCTTATTTCACAGGCATCCGCGAGGGCCTGTCCCCGCCGA
>JAKSIF010000119.1 GCA_024398965.1 Fibrobacter sp.
CGCTCACCTCGACACTGCCAGTGTCGCGCTCTAGCCAGATGAGCTAATACCCCGTCATTTTCCCGCGTGGGCGGGAAAACGTATATTACTCTTGATTGAGAGTTACGCGTTTGAAGTCTGTGATAACCACGTTGGCTTTCTTGAGGATATCCTTCACCAGTTCCTTGGATTCAGACATGATATACTGTTGCTCCACGAGGGTGGATTCCTTCAAGAACTTCTGCAGACGGCCTTGGGCAATCATCTCAATCTTCTTCATATTGAGGTTAGCCTCTGCCTGAGCAGGAACTTCCGCGCGGATCTTACGAGCTACCTCAGCCAGTTCGGCGGTCAGCCAACCCTTAGCCATGTTAGACTCAATATGATCGTCGCTGTCAGCGTGAGCAGGATTGATACCGGCCTTACGCAGTTCGTTCTCAACGGCTTTATTGATCTCGTCTTGTTTGGTCTTATCTACAGCGATAGCCAACTCTTTGTCCTTCACTTCTTGTGCTACATGGTCAGCATCCAAAGCAACAGGGCTCATGGAAGCCACTTGCATGTTCACACCGTGAACGGTTTCTTGGCAAGCGTCAGCGCTATCAGCAGCAACCAACGAAGAGAGTTTGTTACCAAGGTGGTTATAAGCATCTACCTTCGGAGCTTTCAGGAAAGCGTAATCGCTCAGTTCCATCTTCTCACCGGTAACACCACTACGCTCGGTAACGAGGTCTTGTGCGGTGAAATTGCCAATCTTAAGGTTCTTAAGGTCCTCAAGAGTAGCGGGTTTAGCCTCCATAGCAGCATCCAAGATCTTCTTGACCATAGCCACGAAGTCTGCATTCTTAGCCACGAAGTCAGTTTCGCACTTAACGCCAACGATAGCACCAAAGCCGTTCTCGGCTTTCGCTAAGACGCAACCTTCAGAAGCCTCACGATCACTACGCTTAGCAGCAATCGCTTGACCACGTTTACGGAGTAAGTCTTTTGCTACCTCGAAATCGCCATTGGCTTCCTCGAGGGCTTTCTTGACGTCCATCATTCCTGCGCCTGTCATGTCGCGCAGTTTTTTAATATCAGCTAATGTAACAGCCATTTTTTTTAATAGTTTAGAGTTGAGAGTTTAGAGTTTAGAGTAATTATTCGGCTTTTGCCTCTTCTGCGGGAGCCTCAGCAGGAGCCTCTACGGGAGCCTCTACGCTGGCTACTTTCTCAGGAGCAGCTTCGGCGGTAGCTTTGCGAACACGGGTACGACGCTCTTTAGCAGCGGGAGCTTCCTTTGCAGGAGCTTCTTCTTGTTGAGCAGCAGCATCCTCGTCAGCCTTCTCTACCTTACGCTCTTCCAGACCTTCGTTGATAGCAGCAGCAACGGCATTGAGGATAACCTCGATGGACTTGGTTGCATCATCGTTTGCAGGAATAACGAAATCGATGTTCGAAGGATCCGAGTTCGTATCTACGATACCGAATACAGGAATACCCAGACGGTTAGCCTCAGCAACAGCAATGTGCTCTTTCATTACGTCCACAACGAACAAAGCGCTCGGCAGACGAGTAAGGTCAGCGATAGAACCGAGGTTCTTCTCCAGTTTCTCACGTTGACGGGTGATTTGCAGTTTCTCACGTTTGGAGATGTTATCAAACGTACCATCGGTCATCATCTTATCGATGTTAGACATCTTCTTGACAGCCTTACGGATGGTGGGGAAGTTGGTAAGCATACCACCGGCCCAACGCTCGGTGATGTAAGGCATTGCGATCTCTTGAGCCTTGGCAGCAATAACCTCTTGGGCTTGCTTCTTCGTACCAACGAAGAGAATCTTACGACCGCTCTTAGCGATGTTCTTCAAAGCCTCAGCAGCTTCGTCAATCTTAACAGCTGTCTTGTTTAAGTCGATGATGTGAATGCCATTGCGCTCAGCAAAGATATAAGGAGCCATGGCAGGATTCCATTTACGTTTGAGGTGACCAAAGTGGCAACCGGCCTCAAGTAATTGATCAAAATTTGTTCTCATTTGTTTTTAAGTTTGGCATTCTGCTAGTAGGTTCCGGAAAGACCGGGACATCTAGCAAAATTAAATAAATATTAACGTTTACTGAATTGGAAGTGTCTACGA
>JAKSIF010000120.1 GCA_024398965.1 Fibrobacter sp.
CCGCGAAAAGAACGACCATTCCCTGACCTTGGGCGACCTCACTTACAAGATTTTTTGTAATTTTAGCAAGTACGAATCGGTAACCGACGAAGCCGTTCGCGACTACCTGAAGTATTTCGCCACCGATGAGGCGACATCGACAGCAACGAAGGCCATCAAGAACAGGGTGGACTTCTATCACAAGGACCCCAAGACAAGGAGCGACTACATGACTTTTGAAGCAATGCTTGAAGAGGAACGCGATGAAGCTCGCAAGGAAGAAAAGCGCGAACTAGTCAAGGCTTTGCGTGTCCAGGGGAAACTTACTTTGGAAGAAATTGCTTCTGTTTCTGGCCTCACGCCCGAAGAAATCAAGGCACTGTAAAAGAGGCGCAGTCTCGCACCTGCGTCAAGAGCCGTTCAGTCCTGCTTTTGCGTTAGGCCCCGCCGCCTGTATGGGGTCGGACTCGCGCGGCGCTTGCCTTGTCTGGCAGAACTTAATTAAAAAGGGAAAGTCCATTGGACTTTCCCCTTTTGTTATACACCAAGAACTTCGATTGCAGCCTTGTACTTTTTAAGTCTAAACTGGGTCTTAAGTTCGCGACGTTCCTGCCTATGGATGTACTTGTCTTCAAGTAAAACGTTGAGGATCGCGGACTTAGCCTTGGCTGCCATCGGATTGGCCTTAAGGGTAGCCATGAAGTTCACGAAGTCCTTTTCGCGGGATTCATAGGTAGCTTCTTCGGCGCTGACGCCCTGAGCCATAAGCTTGCAGCTGTATTCGTCGATCCAGCCCTGGTTTTTGTGGTAGGTCATCTTCTGAATCAGGTCCACCATATCGGCAGGGACACCCATAGCGATAACATCTTCGGCAGTCTTCTTAGTGGCGCCGGTAATCAAGTCCTGAAGGATAGCAAGGGTTTGGACCTCTTCGGATTCGCCTTTATTCTTTAGATAATCAGCAACATTCTGGAGAAAATCAATGTAGGGGCCGCCAGCCTTGTCCTGTTGACCTTTGTGAACTTCGGCAGCGATCTTATAAGCTTCAGCGAAAGAGAGCATAATCTATCCTTTAATTAAAAAATGGGGCGCCAATGGCGCTATACGTTCAATATATATAATTTGATTTTTGGAAAAAACACAAAAATTTTAGATAAAAACAAAAAAAATCCCCCAAATTGGAATATGGGGGATTTTTGCGAAATTTGGCGAATTTAGGCAATAAAGTTCTTGCCCAAGATGGCTGAAACGTTCCTCAAAATACCTTCGGCAACGTCGGGCTTGTTCATGGAATAGACGTGGACGTTGGTGATGCCGTTGGCGTAGAGGTCGATAATCTGGTCGCTGGCGTAGATGATGCCGGCCTGCTTCATGGCTTCGGGATCGCTTCCGAACTTGTCTACCAGGGACTTGAAACGCTGGGGCATGAAGGAACCGGACAGCTTGATGGCGCGTTCCACCTGGTTGGCGTTGGTGATGGGCATGATGCCGGGGAGTACCGGGCAGGTGACGCCCGCTTCACGCAGCTTGTACAGGAAGCTGAAGAACAGGTTGTTGTCGAACACCATCTGGGTAGTGAGGAAGTCGGCGCCTGCATCCACCTTTTCTTTCAGGTGCTGGATGTCTTCACGCTGGTTGGCGCTTTCGGGGTGCTTTTCGGGATAGCAGGCTGCACCGATGCAGAAATCGCCATCGCTTTCCTTAAGTTCGCGGACCAGTTCCACGGCGTGGTGGTAGTCGCAGTCGGTGCGGCCGTTGGCGATCAGTTCCGGAGTGAGGTCGCCGCGGAGGGCCATCACGTTTTTGATGCCTGCTGCCTTCATGTCGTCGATACGCTGCTTTACGGTTTCCTTGCTGCTGGAGACGCAAGTCAAATGGGCCAGCATGGGAACGCCGAACTTTGCCTTAAGGTTCTTGGCGATTTCCAGGGTATACTGGCTGACGCCGCCACCTGCACCGTAGGTCACGCTCATAAAGGCGGGGCCAAGGGCTGCGATGGATTCGGTTGCGCTCTTCACGCTTTCGAAGCTGGTTTCCTTCTTGGGAGGGAACACTTCGAAGGACAGGGACATCTTATCTTGCTTGAGAATATCAACGATTTTCATG
>JAKSIF010000121.1 GCA_024398965.1 Fibrobacter sp.
GCTCAGGGAAGTCTATCTATTGGAGGTGGCGTAATGGCTACTGAAAACAAAAAGTTCGCTCCCGCAGCAAGCGCTGAAGGCGTGGATTTGGAAGCTATCAAGGCTCAGGCCATTGCTGATTACAAGGCTCGCCAAGCTTCCATGAATGCCGTTTTTGATGGCGTTGAAATTTCCGCCGAAGAAAAGGCTGAATACCTTGCAGACGAAAGCAAGACTGTTGCGGACGCAAATGTATTCGCTCTTTCCAAAGCTAAGGAACAGATCGTTGCTCAGGCAGAAGAGCTGAAGAAGGTTTCTGCTGAACGTGACGAATTCAAGGCCAAGGCTGAAGCAGCTCCCGCTGCCGATGCAAACCTTTCCGAAGCCCAGAAGCTTGCGATCCAGAAGGGTCTCGAAGCCGAAGCTGCAGCTGCAAACAGTGTGCAGGGTGGTATTCGTGCTTCTGAAAATACCGACACTAACAAAATCCGTGCTTTGCTCGCTCAAGGCCGTCACTAAACAAAGGAGTAAGTCATGTACGATGCACAGACTACTGAATACGACAAACTGGTTGCGGGCGACTATCCTGTTGCCCAGACCGTCGTCACTATCGCTGGTGCTGCTACTCTCGTAGCAGGTACCGTTCTCGTTGAAGGCAATACCGCAGGAACCTATGCAAAGCTTTCTGGTTCTACTGCAGGTGCTGTCGGTAAGCTTGCAATTCTTCTCGAAGACGTTGATGTTGCTGATGGTTCTTCTGTGAAGGCTCTTGCAGCATTGACTGGCGAATTCAATAAGGATGCTCTTGTCTTTGGTGATGAAGCAACCCTCGCTATCAACAAAACCAACATGATCGCCCAGGGCATTTTTGCCAAGGCCGTTGTTTAAGGAGGTCTGAAAATGGCTGAAATCGATATTACCTCTCCTAGCGAACTGACCCTTGCTATTAACAACAACAAGGCTCCGCGTCGCTTCCTGACTTCTTTCTTTACTCCGCTTAATCACTTGACTCGTGATGTGACTATCGACTTCGTTGAGGGTACGAAGAAGCTGGCTCCGTTCGTTCGTGATGGCGAAAAGGCTACCGAATCCAAGCGTGCTGGCTACAAGACCCGCCAGGTGCATTGCTACGGTATTGAACTTACCCGTACTACTAAGGCTCTTGAAAGTCTCAAGCGTCTTCCTGGTGAACCTGGTATGGTCATTAACGCTAAGAGTCCTGAAGAACGAGCTTCCCGTCTTCTTGGTATTGATCTTGAAGATTTGAAGAACATGAAGCATCGTACTGTGGAAAAGATCATTTCCGATGGCTTCTTCAATGGCAAGTATGACATTACCGACGCTGCTGGTAACGTTATTGATTCCATCGACTTCGGTCGCGAAGGTGATCTCTCCATTTCCAAGACTTGGAGTGGTGCTATCAAGACCATTGATTCCGACCTTGATGAAGCTGCAACTCTTATCAATCAGTATTCTGGTTTGACTGCAACCGACATCGTCATGGGAAAGGCTGCCGCAGAAAAGGCTCTCCAGAATGACGCATTCTTGAAGAAGCTTGATACCAAGAATCTTTCTGGTCTCCAGGCGACTCTCACTGTCATGGCAGGTGCAAATGGTGCTCGCCTCATTGGTTCCGTTGGCGGAATGCGTGTGTGGCGCTATGATAAAGTGTACATGGGCGCAAACGGCGAGCTGGCTTCCTTCATCCCGACCAATAAGGTGCTTGTTCTTTCTGACGAAATTCAGGCTACCCTCCACCAGGGCGTTGTTGGCGACAACGATATTGGTTGGTTCGAAGGCGAATTCGCTGTCGATACCTGGCACGAAAAGAACCCGCCCAGCGACATCCTTCGCGTTCGTTCCGCACCGCTTCCCGTTATCGAACAGATTAACGCAAGCTGCGTGATTACCGTCGCTTAAAGGGGCTTCAATGTCTTTCAAGGATGACCTCATGACAGATCTTGCCGAGACGTTCTTTAACGA
>JAKSIF010000122.1 GCA_024398965.1 Fibrobacter sp.
CATCTTCGGAGCGCATAGCCCACTTTGTACCGATAAACTTCGCCAAAAAATTCATATTAGTCTTCCTCATCCTCGCCATTATCAACCGTAGAGACGCTGACACTTTCGCTCTTTGTCACGGCACCAGGTTCCGGCAAATTGTGTTCTCCACGGTAGTCCATTTCTTCAGAAAGTCTGTCCACAATGTTCTCGTAATCGCCACCGTTAATAGCCGCAATTGCATCGTCGCGGCAAACAAGCTGTTCGTCAATCTGCATCTTGATAGCCTGAGTTTCCTTAAGAGGATCCAAAAGGAACGCAGAATCTCCAATCCAGTTGCACTTGCACCAAGCAGCACGTTTCAGCGGATCTTCGAAAAACCCTTCTGCCTCTACCATTCCAGTCATAACGGCATGGCAAAGCCACTTTTCGTAGATTCGTTGACAAAAATCACTGACAAAATTATGGGTGAAGCGGTCAAAAGTCTTCTTCGATTCGTGCAATGCTGCACGAACGGAATTGTAATTCGAGCCCCTGAAGCTCTTGAGAACAAGTTCAAAAGAAACGCCTGCACTAGCGCCATCTTCACAGAAAATCGCATCCACAAAAGGCTTGTAGTTTACATTAGGACGCAGCGGGTTCACGGCGTTCGCCTTGTATCCCTGCGGCAATTCCAAAATGGCTCCGGGAGCGAGTTCAATCGGAGAACCAGGTCCAGAGCTTCCACCAACCTTTTCTTCTTCCGGAACGTTTCCGTCCATTTCTCCAGCTTCATCCGGATTGTTGGATTCCAGGAATACAGCCAAGGCTGCGCTCACGCGGGCGGCAATAACCTCGGAATCCTTATAACCTTCCTGATGCTTCAGGTCAGAAACGATTGGAGCCAGGATAGTCACGCCACGACGCTGGTCAGTGCGAGCAGCGGTAAAACAGTGGATTACATTGACGTTTCCAAAATCGTCAAAAGTAGGAATACGCACCGTTTCAACACTATCAGTATTGTTGTCGAGGTTGAACGGAGGAACTTTCGTAAAGTGATAGGCGATGGCCGCACCGTTTTCATTTACTTCAATTCCCTGGGACAACTTCTGAGATTCAAATTTGCCAAAGGGATTGCGGCAACGGTCACCTTCAAGTAGTTTGATTCGAAGGCCAAAAGCAGACTTAGAATCATTAACATACTGAGTAACAGCAAACACATCACCAGTCACAAGCTGGGTCTTAAAAGCCAAAGACTGCAATTCATGAAAATCGCATTCACCTTCGGCATCACAAAGTTTAGAGCAGGCCCACAGTTCAAACTTCGTGCGAACATCCTTTTCCCACTTTTTAGCGTTTTTCCTATCCATTCCAAGCAATTCATACAGAATTGCCGGACGTGCTTTAAGGCCTGTTCCAACCACATTCGTGTCGATGGTGTCAATCAAAGCGCGAGAAAACGGAGAATTCTGATAAAGGTTTCTGGCTCGAAGCGCCAAAATTTCGCGATCAACAGAAACGTCCCTATCAGCGGAGCCCTTAGACACGCGAAATGCCTTAAGCGTTTCGTTTGATGTAGACGCACCCTTCCAGGCAAGGCCCCTAGAGCCAAAGTTTAACGCACCATTAGCCATGAAGAATCACCCGCCTGCATCTCGGTTTTCCGTTAGAAGATGTTCCGTTTGTCGCCGCTTCAAGACGGCGGGACCATTTATCCAAACCATTCTCAATTTCAGCAAGATTCGCTTTAGTCATGGAGCGACCGCCAATGGAATATGACTGAGACTTCAGCACTGCAGAGAGTGCAGAAGTGTATTCATTCACCATCTGGCGACACAACTCAATTGGATAAAGCGGGACACTTGCCATTCTGCATGGTAAGATAGCCCATCCACATCGGCAAATACGATTTTTTGACCATCTTTTTTGAAGACGGTCATTTTGGGTATTGACAGGCTATTTGGCAGTGG
>JAKSIF010000123.1 GCA_024398965.1 Fibrobacter sp.
GCACCCGGCAAGGGCATTACTATTACAGGCGCCCCCTTCGGTATTACCGGTAACGATTGCGTTGTCCGCTTTATGCGAGTGCGTCGCGGGTTTGCCGCCACCACTGAGGAACAGAACCGCGGTCTTGACGGCATGGGAATTACTGGCGCAAACCATAGCATTATTGACCATTCCTCCATCAGCTGGACTACCGACGAAGCGTTCAGCAGCCGTGGGGCAAAGAACATCACGCTGCAGCGCACCCTCATTTCCGAAGCGCTGAATATTGCTGGCCATCCCAATTATCCTGCAGGAACGGCCCACGGGTACGCCGCTACCATCGGGGGCGACGTCGGCAGTTTCCATCACAACCTGCTGGCTCATAATGATGGCCGCAACTGGAGCATGGGCGGCGGCCTGGATGCTGCAGGAAATTACGCCGGCAAGCTGGACATTTTCAACAATGTGGTTTACAACTGGGTGGACCGCGTGACCGATGGCGGCGCTCACAATGTGAACTTCGTCGGCAATTACTATAAGGAAGGTGCGGCCACCACATTGCACGGCTACACACTCCGCGCCCAGCTGGAAGGTACCGGCGGCGGAACCCAGGAATACTACTACCATAACAATGTGCTGCAGGCGGCGAACGGCTCCTTCACCTGCGATGGCACCAACGACAACTGCGGTCGCGAATACCAGAAGTACGATAAGCAAGTGCTGAACTGGACTGTTTTCGTCAACAAGCCTTACTTTGATTCCTACGCCACCATCCAGAGCGCAAAGGCAGCCTACAAGGATGTTCTAAGCGATGTGGGCCTGAACCGCACCGTCATTGACGATCACGATGCCCGCATGATTAACGAAGTCAAGACCGGCACTTACAAGTACACCGGTTCCGTCGGCAAGAAGCCCGGCATTCCCGACCGCGAAAGCGATGTGGGCGGCTTGGAAGACTATCCTAGCGTAAGCATGGCAAATGATTTTGACTCCGATGCAGACGGCCTTCCGGACTGGTGGGAAAATATGTACGGTCTGAATGCAACTTCGGCAAAGGGAGACTTCAGCGACGCCAACAAGGATCGTCTCGGCGACGGCTGGACGGAACTGGAACGCTACCTGGAATGGCTTGCCCGCGCCAACTTCACCTTCGAAAAAGGCGAAACCCAGACCATCGATCTTTCGCAGTACACCAAGGGCTATGACAGCGGAACCTATAGCATTTCCAATGTACCGTCTGGCGTAACCGCAACGGTAAGCGGCTCCAAGATGACAGTGAAACTGAACGACACTTTTGCAGGCGTTGGCTACATTACCTTTACCCTGAAAGACAATGCCGGCGATACCTATTCCCGCAAGATCGGCGTTACCCAGAAACTGGCTGCAGTATCCGCACAGGATCCGGAACCCGGCGTAGCCACCATTGCTAAGTGTGGCGCAGGAAGTTCCAAGCAAACTGTAGAAAAAGGTGCCGCCATTGTCGACTTTTGCTACACCTGGGAAAATGCGAAAACCGTTGAAGTGACTGGACTTCCCGAAGGATTACTTGTTGACACAGACAACATAAACAAGAAAGTTTCGATTAGCGGCACAGTAAATGACGAGCCTGGTGAGTACGCATTCTTAGTCACTTCTATTGGTGGCGTAGGAGAAGCCTATGTCAAGAGTGGAATCATTACCGTGGTAGGAGAAGAACCCGATGAGGATGGCGATATCACATCCGTTGCCGCATTGAACCAAAAAATATTCCATGTCGCCATCCAGAACAACATCGTCCATCTTTACGGATTGCCCCGCAATGTTTCTATCAGCGTGACAGATTTGAGCGGCAAACACCTAATGACTTCCAAGTCCATCGTTTCCGTAAACGGCTCCGCCATTGTGAACCTGAATGACTATAGCAGAGGTTCCTACCTGGTGAACATCCGCGGCCTTTCCAA
>JAKSIF010000124.1 GCA_024398965.1 Fibrobacter sp.
CAAAAGTAGAGTCAAGAAGAAATTTTAGAATACAGCGAGTTTATTGCGTTTATGCTGCCAATAAACAGTTTTGGAAGGGCTGATAAATGGCTGAATTGTTCCAAACATCTCGATCGAATGTTATTGAGCACATTCAAAACATTTATAGTGAGTCGGAGTTGGCTAAAAATTCAACTTGTCGGAATTTCCGACAGGTTTGATCGCAACCCGTTTTCGCCAATGGGCTAACCAAATCCTCAAAGAACACCTTCTTAAGGGGGGCTCTGTAAACTAGCGGGTACGAATTCGCCTGCCTGGAAAATCAATGTTATAAACAAACCCTATATCCAACCCTAGAAAAATAGTATATGTCTAACGCCTTGCCAGGGGAAAGAGTATTTCTATATTTATTCCTACAAGATTGATAGGGAATTAGGAAATGTTTTCAAGTTCACCTAAGCATTCGAAGGAGTTCATTATGTGTAGTGACTGTCGAATGCCGAAAGGCATGCAGAAGAATAGATAACTGCTTCGCTCAAATATCAAAAGTCCTTGATGGTTTGGTCAAAGCAAGTAGTTAATCAAGTGGAAAAACTTAAGGACGAAAGACCTGGCGCGGTGCCGGGCGAAAATCAAAATCAGAAAATCGGGCCGAATAAAGTCGGTAAAAAGGTTGAACAAACCGGTTTCTGGGTATTACCAAATCAAAAAAAGGATTTCAAACATGTCTAAGATTCATAAGTCTATTGCAGAACTCGTTGGCCACACTCCTCTTGTTGAACTTTCCAATTACGAAGAAAAGTATGGTCTTAAGGCTCACATCATTGGTAAGCTGGAATACTTGAACCCCACCGGCTCCGTGAAGGACCGCTTGGCTCTGGCCTTGATCCAGGATGGTGAACGTCGCGGCCTGATTAAGAAGGGCGACACCCTTATTGACGTGACTAGCGGTAACACTGGCATTGGCCTTGCCGGTATCGGTCATGCTCTTGGTTACGAATTTGAACCTTATCTGGAACCGGGCACAACCATCGAACGCGTTCAGATTTTTGAAGGCTACGGTTTGAACGTAAAGTCCTTCTACGATATCGAAGAAGTCAAGGACTTCGAAAAGACTGGCCTGGTGCTTGACGATCTGATTGATGGTATCAAGCGCATCGCCAAGGAGAAGGGTTTCTATTATACCGGACAGACTGTAAACGAAGCCAACCAGGAATTCCATTTCAAGACTACCGGCCCTGAAATTTGGGAAGACACGGATGGCAAGGTGGATTACTTTGTTGCAATGGGCGGTACTGCCGGCACCATCGTGGGTACAGGCCGCTATCTTCGCGAAAAGAATCCTGGCGTAAAAATTGTGGGTGTGCAGGCTGCAAAGAGCTCCCGCCCGGATAGCCCCGACTTTACTGGTCATATCGTAGATGGAACCTTGCCTTTGCATGGTGTGGCTGAACCTCTTGTGCCTACCCTCATCAAGACCAATCGCGATAACGGTTTCCAGTTTGACGAAGTCATCGACATCAAGGCGGAAGACGCTTACGCAACTGCACAGGAAACTGCAAAGACCGATGGCCTCTTCCTGGGAACTTCTGCTGCCGCCGCCCTTACGGCCGCAATCCAGATTGCAAAGCGCCCTGAAGCAGCCGGCAAGAACATCGTGGTGATTTACCCTGATAACGGTTACAAGTACCTTTCTACGGAACTGTACAAGAAGCAAAAATAGTGGTTAGTGATTAGTGGCTAGTGGTTGGTTTGATTTTTGTGTACTAACCACTAAATGCTGCTTACTTATTAATGGGAGAATTATTCAAATGAAATTGAATTTTGTACAGAATATTGCGTTGAAGATTGCGAAGTCTACTGATGATTATTTAGAATCCGTTCTCCAGATTGTGAAGTATCTGAAGAATAACGAAGTGGTAACGCCGC
>JAKSIF010000125.1 GCA_024398965.1 Fibrobacter sp.
AAAAAACGCCCGGAAAAGAACCGAAAGGTACTTTACCGGGCGGCTGTTTTGGTGTATAATTTAATCACAACAAAAAACCAACAACAAGAACAGCGAGGTAATTATACACCAATGAGAGACAGAAATCAAGAGGCAATACAAATAAATTATGAAATAATCGTGGCGGAAGACGATCCGGTTCGCAAGGTGGTAGAAATATGCGAGCAGTTGGACTACACAGAGCTGAACAAGCAGTATCTGAGGGCGTGGAGGAAGGTCAATCCGGTGACGATGTTCATAATTCTGGTGTTTGCCTATATGAACAAAGCGTATTCGTGCCGGGACATAGAGCATCTGTGCCGTGTGGACGTTCGTTTTTTGTGGATACTGAACGGAGAACCGGTGCCGGATCACGCAACGATCGCCCGGTTCCAAAACGAAAAGCTGGCGCCGGTCATTGAGGATCTGTTCTACCAATTCGTGAAGCTGCTGATCGGAATGGGAGAGGTGTCGTACCGGAATGTATTCATAGACGGAACGAAAATCGAGGCGGACGCGAACAAATACACGTTTGTGTGGGCAAAGACGGTAGAGAAGAACCGCCGCAAGCTGCGTGCAAAGATCGAGCAGGAGCTGCCCGAAATAGCTCGAAGGAACGGCATTTCTGAGCGTGCGAACCTGCTTGAAGCGTTGAACGCGCTTTTGTCAACCAGAGATTTGCTGGGGATCGAGTTTGTCCACGGGAGCGGGCACCGTAAGAAACCGCTTCAGCAGGACTGCGAGACGCTGGCATCGTATCTGGAAAAGCTGCAACAGTACGATGACGCTTTATCCATCTGCGGAAAGCGGAAAAGTTATTCCAAAACAGATGTGGACGCCACCTTCATGCGGATGAAGGAGGACGCCATGAAAAACGGGCAGTTGAAGCCGGGATACAATGTGCAGGCTGCGGTAGAAAGCGAATATATTGTCGGTCTCGGCTTGTTCTCCAATCAGGCAGACACGAATACACTGATCCCCCTCATCGAGCGCATTCAGAACAGAAGCGGTCGTCTCATTCAGAATGTGGTTGCCGACGCGGGATACGCAAGCGAAGAAAACTATACATACCTTGAAAAGCACAACCAGACGGCATATATCAAGCCCAATCTGTACGAGAAGAGTAAAACTAAGAAGTACAAAAATGACAAGTTCAGAGTGGAGAATCTGACTTATGAGCCCAAGAATCGCAGATATGTCTGTCCGAACGGAAAACATCTGAAATTCAAGCGTTATACAAAAGAAAAATCCGACAACGGATTTATTTCCACCAAGAGCATCTATGAATGTGAAGGCTGCTCGGGCTGCCCGTATCGCAATCAATGCTACAAAGGCAAGCAGGAGAACAGGATTATCACCGTTTCACGAACCTATATCCGGCAGAACCTGAAGGCGACTAAACTGATTACCTCTGTGCAGGGCAATCTTCTGCGCACGAATCGTTCCATTCAAGTCGAAGGCGTGTGGGGCGTTCTGAAGCAGGACTACGGCTTCCGACGGTTCCTGACCAGAGGCAAACGCAAGACAGAAGCACAGATTTTCCTCCTCGCTTTCGCTTTCAATGTGCAAAAACTGTATAACCGCATTCATGCAAAACGTTTTGGCGTCTCTTTGTTCGCGTTAAAGGAAAAAGGCGCTTCGTAGTACGATGCTTGCTCCTTCATATACAAAACCCAGAGAGTGGTTTTTGACCACCCTCCGGGTTTTTGCGCCTTCTTTGGGCTCACTTTTGCCTCCACTGCATTATGACGACTTCTCGTGTGTTTTTCTTCCTATGACTTGGGGGCTGCCTCATTTGTCTTTGACAATTGAGACAGCCCC
>JAKSIF010000126.1 GCA_024398965.1 Fibrobacter sp.
ACCGCCGCCGGGGTCGGGCTGTCGCGTTATCACGGCAAGGTCGCTGAGCTTCGCCGAAGCGCCCCTGCCGTGTCCGTTCAGCCTCGCGCTCCATGAGACAGTGCAAATCAAGTGACGCGCGAGTCCGAATGGCTTCGCCACTTCCATCTCCCCTAAAGGGGACCATGGCCCACTAAGCGCTAAAGCGCCAAGTGGTTGCAGGCCTAACGCGAATGCAGGATGCAAGATGTTCTATATGCCTCAGGGTGAGGCGTATGGGAAACTAGGCAAATTCTGATTAATAAAATTTATTTTCAGGGGAACGATGTTTTAGAAAAACTAAATTTATGGGGAATATATTCGGAGTTTTTTATGAAGACTTTTAAGAAAATTGGTTTGGTGAGCGCGGTCGCTTTTGCGCTGTTCGCCTTTAACGCCTGCGGCGACGACTCCAACTCCACCAGCGCTTCTGGTGAAAACAGCACACAGAGTTCCGCTGTTGAGAACGATGAATCATCCTCCAGCATCAATGACAATTCTTCCTCCTCTGTTACTTCCGATTCTGACCTGGAATCCAGCAGTTCCTCGAAAACAGAGGGGTCTTGCAGTAGCGGCAAGGACCCTGATGTTTCTAATAGTTCTTCGTCTTCTGAAGAAAAAAAAGAATCAAGTTCATCTGTCAAAAAAGAAGAAAGTAGTTCTTCTGTAGCGAAGAGTAGTAGCTCCTTAGGAACCTCCTCGTCAAGTACTACTCGTCATCTCGGGGGGGGATGTACTCAAGAAAACGCAAAGGCTATACTTGATGGAGAGTATTGCCAATGCATCAACGGAATTTGGGTTTTATACATACCCCCCTCCTCCAGCTCGGTCGCCTCCAGCAGCAGTCATACGTATAAATGGTTGACAGATCCGCTAAATCCGGATTTAAGTTATGGAGAGTTTGTTGATCGACGCGATGGAACCAAGTATGCGACCATTGAAATAACGAACAAGTATGGCCCGGACAGTGTGCAGATTTCGTTTACGGTGTTTGCCCAGAATCTGAAATATCGAGAAAAAATGACCTTGGCTGCCGACGAACAGGATGATGACACAAAGGTGGAAGGTTTCTGCTACCACGACAGCACGGAATATTGCGATGACTGGTATGGAGCTTATTACCAGTGGGCTGAAATGATGGCTTTGCCCTATGAATGCAACAGCAAGAGTTGTGCTGACTTAATTGACCCTGATGGTGATGGGTTCCACCAGGGAATCTGCCCCAATGACTGGCACGTTATGACTCAGAAGGAAATGCTTGCCGTTTTCTATGTAACCGGTATCGGCGATTACGAAGCGATGAAGGCTGACATTACTTTTGGCGGCGGCGGAAACGGCTCCAACAAATCTGGATTTAGTCTGTTAGCTGCCGGTCACAGAGAGTATTCTTCAAATGGGTCTAAATTTACTGATTTCCACAAGGAAAGCTATTATTTTTTTCCTCCAGAATATAACGAAACACGAAGCACTGGTGGGGGCGTTGGTGCAGAACATGGTGATATTGGACGTTACGTAAATCCCAAAAAAGACGGTATTCCTGCCCGTTGCGTAAAAAACTACAAGCTAGAGTCGCTTAAATAAAGCTAAACAAAAGAATAAGGAACGTTTTTAATGGTCTGTCCTAGAGGAAAATTTGCTCGTGATGATTGCAAAGTCGGCATCCTTCAACAGCGCAAGATTTGCATAGACACACCGACAGAAGCCGACATGAAAGCCTTCAAGAAAGACATCCCTGCCGGTTCCACATTGCTTTCGCGTTAGGCCCCGCCGCCCGTATGGGGTCGGACTCGCGCGGCGCTTGCC
>JAKSIF010000127.1 GCA_024398965.1 Fibrobacter sp.
ATTTTGCTCAACTGGCTATCACGAGTTCATTCCAAAGCTGTAATACTCTGTCTGTGCAGTAATCATGGTCTGCACAAGCCGCATTGATCAGCTTTTCGTGTCTTTTGCGTTCGTTCTGAACGATGTATTTCCTCAGATTGTGCGCCAGAGCGACCAGTCCGAACTCCACTTTCACCTTGTCGTTGGATTTGAGCCTGAAGCGCTTGAATCCGTGATTGAATTTGATGTCACCAAAAACCGCTTCTGGCTCTATCGGTCTGTTGCTGCGATGGTAAAGCCCGCGCTCACTTGTCAGCAGCCGTTTCACCTCGGTTCTGTATGCGTTGTTCTTGTGGTTCACCTCTATAACTCTCCTGTCTGCCGCTCCCTTATAGCACAACCCGCGCAACGGACAGCCGGTGCAGTTCTGCGCCCGGTATTTGCTGATTCTTGATTCGTATCCCAAATCGGATACGACGGTCACGTCAGCGGTGTGTTCCATGTGCTGCCCCATAGGACATACATAATAGTCTTCCTCGGCGTTGTAGTACAGGTTCGGCACCAGGAACGGGTTCTCGCGGCGTTTCCTCTTGTCTTCGGCATGGAACATGTTGTACTTCACATATGGTGTTATTCCTTCGCCGAACATGTATTCGTAGTTCTGTTCGCTGCCGTAACCGGAGTCCGCACACACCTCTCCGCTCTGCCTTCCATAACGTTCCTTGAAGGATTCGAGGAACGGGATGAGCGTACCCTGGTCTGTCGGCCTCCAGAAGATGCCGTAGTTGGTGATGTACTGGTTCTCTGTCGATATCTGTATGTTGTATCCCGGCTTGGTCTGGCCGTTGTTCATCGCATCCTCCTTCATGCGCATGAACGTGGCATCAGGATCGGTCTTGCTGTAACTGTTCCTGTTTCCAAGAATTTCCAGCTTCTCCTCATATCCGCGCATTTTGGGAGCCTTTTCCGTCCTGACTTTCTCAACCGCCTTGCGCATCTTCCTGTCGCTGATGCCCTCCCCGTCCATTTTGTTCAGTATGTTTTCGGCGCGTCTCGCCATGTCATCGGCCGTCAGTTCCTGCTCTTCATCCGCATTTTCTATGTTCAGAGCTTTCTCTGCGGTTTCCAGAACCGACTTCACACCGGCTTCGAGCCTGGCCTTGTTCTTTTCTGTACTGCCTTTCCATACAAAAGTGTACTTGTTCGCTGCTGATTCTATCTTCGTGCCGTCTATGTATTGTACTTTCAATGAAACGAGACCCTCTTCGTTGAGCAGACGCACTATCTGGGTAAATATGCCGTCGAACTTTCCTGACAGCCGCCTGCTGCGGAAAATGTTTATCGTACGGAAATCCGGCCTCTGCATACCGCTGAGCCACATGTATGCTATGTTCTCAACCAGCAGCTTCTCCATCTGACGGCCGGAATACACATTGTTCAGATATGCGTATACTATCACCTTCAGAAGCATGCGGGGATTGTAGCTGCTTGTGCCGCCCCCCTTGTAGCCTTTCTCTATCTCCGAGATGTCGAGCCTGTCGATGATGGCGCTCACGACACGGGCCTTATGATTCTCAGGAAGATAATCGCCAAGACATGGAGGAAGAAGCAGATTGTCGTTGGGATTATAGGATTTATAGACTATCTTTGCCATTGCTGATATGAATTTTGTTTTTTTGTTTTTGCACTATAAAATTACAAAAAATTTATCAGCAAAACAATAGCTATCCTTTTGTTTATCAATCGGATAGCTATACTTTTACGCAACATGCAGGACGATCCGCTG
>JAKSIF010000128.1 GCA_024398965.1 Fibrobacter sp.
CTACAACAGCCCGAAGAGTCTGCTCGCCCAGCTTCTCCACCAGCCGCTGAACAAGCACATCCGCCTTTTCCTCCCCCGATTTGAACGACTGTTTGTCCAAAATCTGAATCTCGCGTTCATTAAGGATGTCACTCGCCGCCGAAAGCTCCTTCGCAAATTGATCGGCCGCAGACCGAAGAGTTGGAATCGCGTTTTCGAATCTGAATTCTTTGCGCACAATTCCAATCAGGGCATCATGCCACTCTGCGTAAGCCCGCTTCGCCGCGTTAAGATGTCGATCATGCGGCAGCTTGTCCAGAAAATACAGCATCGATGTCAGCGCATCATCCAGACAAAACGCCCCATCCATGAGTTTCCCAAAATCAAACTCAGACTTCACCATCTCCTCGAGCCGAAAACAAAAGGTGCTTGTAAATATCTTAAACAACGGAAGAAGATTGTCGCGATCGTCCGCACTAAGCTCTTCCGACAGTTTAACTGTCGGCATCGCAGCGGATTGATTGAGATAAAAGCCGGAGAAATCAATCGCCTTGCGCGCGATCCGAACGGCCACCTTGGTTATCCGCCACATTCCAATCTCCGAATCCGCGTGACGCCACCAGTCCTCCGCGGCAAAGAACTTTTCTACCTTTTCCTCCGATCTTTCAAGGTCTCCACGCATCATCTCCTCGTGGTTCGCCTTTTGAATCCGCTCCCGCTCCTCTGGCGGCGGTAACTTTATGCCCATTAACTCGCACAATTCATCATTTGTAATATTCGAAACAAGTGCTGGCGCGTCCTCAGGTGTTGTCGCCGCATGAGGCCAGCCAAGCGTCAAACACCCTTTTGCGAGCTTTCCATAAATCTCCTGATTGAATTTCGGCCATCCCTTATCATCATAACCCAGCAGCAACTCAAATGCCGCCATCACAAATCTCGACTTGTCATCCGACGCTCCAATTTTGAAAAACGAATCCATTTCCCGGCGAACTGTCGCAATAAACTCACCGGGGGCGATATCCCCCTCCGGATAGACCGTGTTGACATACTGCACCAAATAATCGCCAAAGCATCCGAATGACGAACACACGCCCTGCGCCGTCTCTTGAACACCGTTCGCCCAGTCCTCAAACGCCTTCCCCTCGGGGATTGGCTTCGGCACCTTGAACAATTGCGACGACAATGTGTTGAACGCCTCAAAGAACCACGGACAATAGATTACATCCTTGTCCCTTGTTGTCGTCGCCAGGTCAAGCGCCAGGCAAAGCGCCGCGCAAGTCTCCTGATAACGGGACAAAGAAGCCCGCTGCCAGGACTGCCCAAAAATCACCTTCTCAAACTTTTTATATTTGGTTCGAAGCGCAAGAATCGCCTCGTCTGACATTTCACCGTACGCGGACCGATGAAAATCATCGTCCGGCAACGGATCCTGCCCCCGTCCGGGAAAGTGTAAGATCATCTCAAACCCTTTTGCTTTCCTTGTAAACCTGCTCCGCGCTGAGATTACGCCTGACCTTCTTGCTGTTCATCGCATCATGCTTCCCATGACTTGCCCTGTACTTCTCGGCACAGACTTTCATCGCCTTGTAATTCTTTTGCTCAAATGCCGCGGAAAATCCTTCGGGGGTACCCTTCCCCTTGCGCCAATTTGCAATTGTGTTGTGATGAACATCGCCAAACAACACTGAAAGATTCGGGTCGGAAAAATAATCCCGCTCCGGTCTCTTCGTGTTGACGATCTGAACCGCCGCCTGACATCC
>JAKSIF010000129.1 GCA_024398965.1 Fibrobacter sp.
CGTGAATTTAAATACTAAACGCAGTATTCAAAAGTAAAGTCTACATGTACCTTGAAAATCGCATAGATAGTTGAATTTTACAGTCACCATTTGGCCTGATTCTGTGGTAAACTACTGTCATGTCAACAAAAAAACTGTTTTTCGGATATGGCAAACAGGCCTCTGGAAGGTCCGTGTCCGGGACTAAAATCTACAGGCCGCATACATTTACGTATAGTTTGTTAGTCCGGCAGCGGTTTTTGTTGATGGGTTATTTAAGCAGCTTCGGTGACAGAGTGACCTCGTCTGGCGCAACGTACCGGAGCTGCAGTTTTTCCAGCACCTCCGGTCCCAGATCCTTTAAGGCCATCTGAAAGGGCGTACGCCCGTCAAGCTCTTTTCTCGGAGCGTTGTTGACGTGATCAACGGCTCTGCGGATATCCCATTGCGTGTAACCTTCCAGGACGGTCCCCTTCGGAATGATCATGCGAAGCATCGTATGGACGTTCTCGATGCCGCCTTTCTGGCTGCTGCGCATGGGATCACAGTAGTAGATCTTCGTTCTGCATTCACCGCTTTTGTCGGTTTCAAGGCTTTCAGGATCACCGAATTCACCACCTCTGTCGGTAAGGATCACAGGAAAAAGGAAAAGGAATTCCGTGGCATTTCCCAAGGCTTTCTGGATCCGGTTGAATTCCAGCGAAACAGCCCCTTTCGTACAGCGGTTCATGAGCCTGCCGATCAGGAGTTCATACTGAGGAAAATAGATCGTAAGGATGCATTTGTTGGAACCCTGTCCTGACTTTACGGTATCCATTTCCCAAAAATCCATCTCATCACAATGAGCGGTTTTAAACTCCTCATATGTTCTTCCGATGAAGACGGTCCTGTCCGTGATCTGTTCTTTGTGGCATTTGCGTTTCTTGAACTTGACCTTTCTCTTTAAGTCAATGTTTCTGGAAAGAAGGAACCCCTGATCGATGTAGCTGTAAAGTGTGGTGACAGAGATGCCGAGTTCCGGATGGTTGGTAAGGATCATGTAAGGTGACTGCCCCTGATCAATGAGGGGACGGACCACGGAATCCAGCTGATGGAGCTCCTTTTTGGAAAGACTGATGCCTTCCCGTGAAGAAGAGAGAAACTCTTCATAGTGCCTGTGTGCGGCTTTGGCGTTGTAGTCGTACTTTGTCTGGATCGTACACTTGTTCCTTGCCTGTGGGCAGCCGTTGCAGACAAAAGGCGCCTTTTCGATCCTCTGGCAGTGTTCCCTCTCAAAATCACTGCAGACGTTGTTGCAGCGATGACAGGACCTGCATCTGGTGTCACAGATGAAGAGCTTGTTGCAGGCGTTTGTCTTTCTGCAGGTGAATCTGTGGATGCAGAAGTTGTACGGATTGTTGAAACTTCCGCGGTTCCAGGAATTGACGGTGCGGTGTTTCCAGACTTCTCTGGAGATAGTGGAAGGATCCTTGCAGAGGTATTTTGCAATGTCCCGGAAGGACTTTCCTTCATTCAGGCTTTCTTCGATGTACGTTCTGTCTTCAAGAGAAAGGTGTTTGTGATTTCCCGGTATTATATTTGACATGTCTGGCCTCCTTTACCGCTGCCGGGAACGGAAGAAGGATACAACAAAACCTATGCGATTATCAATGTGCGTATGAAAGACTAAACGCTACTTTTCCGAGACTAAATGCTACTCGGAGCGGGCAAAGTAGAATTTACTTTTTTAATTTAGG
>JAKSIF010000130.1 GCA_024398965.1 Fibrobacter sp.
TGGCGCTGGCCGTTGCATGCTGTGCGCCCAAGAATAATGAGGTTACGGGCGGCACGCAGCCGAAGGACATCATTCCGATACCGGTGGAGTTCTCTGTGAACCCCGGGAGTATCCTAACCGAGGTATTGACCAAATTGCCAGAGAAGGTCAGTGTTTCAGAAAAGGCCTTGCGACGGCGCCTGAAAGATAGAGAACTGACCGATTGGCAGCTTAAATCGGCCTACTGGCTGGAGGTGGGGAAGAAGGGTGTGAAGATCGAAGCGGCAGATTCCGAGGGCGTGTTTTATGCCCGCCAGACCCTGAGGATGCTGGCTTACCAGGACAGTACAATTGCCTTCTGCACCATCCTGGACTGGCCACGTTTCCGTTATCGGGGTATCCTGTTGGATGAGAGCCGGCATTTCCAGGGCAAGGACTTCGTGAAGAAGCAGCTGGAGATGATGGCGCTCCTGAAAATGAACCGTTTCCACTTCCATCTGGTAGATAATCCGGGTTGGCGGCTGCAGATAGATGCCTATCCTCGGCTTACTGAGTTAACCGCCTGGCGCCCCGAGGCCGAATTCTGGGACTGGGAAAAGGATGAGATAGGGGGAGAATTCGTGGAGGAAGGGACCCCTGGTGCATACGGTGGCTACTATACCAAGGAGGATATCAAAGAGATTCTTGCTTTTGCAGCCAAAAGGCATATTGACGTGATTCCGGAGATTGAAATGCCCGGGCATAATTACGAAACACGCGCCGCATACCCTCAGCTGGCCTGTTCCCTGCCGGAAGCCCAGCGGCCGGACCATTGGGAACTGTGTCCCGGAAAAGAAAGCACATATGAGTTTCTGGAGACGGTGCTAGGGGAAGTGTTTGAACTGTTCCCCAGTGAGTACATCCATATCGGTGGGGACGAAGCCCGCAAGCGGAACTGGGAACGCTGCCCCGACTGCCAGGCCCGGATGAAGGCCGAAGGGCTGGAAAGTGCAGAACAGCTGCAAAGCTATATGATCAGGAGGATGGAGCGTTTTGCCAACGAGCACGGAAAGCACATCATTGGTTGGGACGAAATCCTGCAAGGAGGTCTGGCTCCGGATGCCACCGTAATGTCCTGGCATGGCACCGAGGGTGGCCTGAAGGCCATTGCAGAAGGCCATGACGTCATCTTCACCCCTACGCACTCTTATTATCTGGACCATCATCAGGATCCGGAGCAGTATAGGCCTGCAGGAAAGCTTCTGACCCTGGAAAAGGTCTATTCGTTCGATCCTCTGGAGGAAGAGATTTCCGAAGCCGACACACACCACGTCCTGGGTGTTCAGGGCTGCCTCTGGACAGAACACGTGCGCGAGGCGTGGCATGCTGAAATGATGCTCTATCCGCGCACCTTCGCCATTGCCGAAACCGGTTGGAGCCCGGCATGCAGGAAGGACTATTCAGACTTTATCCGCAGGGCCTCTGCCTTTTCTTCTATTGCCCGGTCAATGGGCTACAACGTCTACGGCAAAAAGCCGACTGCACCCTGACACATCACGGAATCCGACCTTCCAACAAATCAAGCGATATATCTCACCGGACTACCATTCCGAAGTCGAAGCCTTGATTGATGACTTCAATCTCGAATTACTAGGCGTCGGTTATGAACCAGAACAATAGAAAACTGCCGCCATCCCGTCATTGACAAAGGCCGGCCCAACGTTCTGCCAGGCCGACCTC
>JAKSIF010000131.1 GCA_024398965.1 Fibrobacter sp.
CAAGGACAAGGCTCTCGTCCCTCGCTGCGATGGCAGGTCCGTACGCCCTGTCAAGGACTAACCCCAACCATTTGAAATTACAGCCCGCAGTTCACTCCGCGGGCTGTTGTTTGTTTGAATAATCCACCCCGTGGACCTGGTCCAGGGGGTGAAATGCCACCTGGTCCAATAAAGGGTTACACCTCGTCCAAAAGACTTGCCAACCTCGCCCGCTTGTGTGCCGAACTCATTATTTTTTTTGCGGGGGAATGGATTATTTGTTATATTTGTGGGAAAATTCTAACTTTTACCACTATGCAGGAAAATGAAGGCAAATACATCTTCGGAGTTGTGAAGGTGGGGGACAAGGGCCAGATTGTTATTCCCAAGGAGGCCCGTACAGTGTACAATATCAAGCCGGGGGATGCCCTGCTTATGCTTGGAGACCAGAAAGGAATGGCACTGTTGAAGACTGATATTTTCCAAAGCGTAATAGACCAGACCATGGAGGGACTTACAAAATGAGAAAGCATTGGATAGACAATCTGCGGTGGGTAACCGTACTTCTGGTACTTTTGTACCACGTCATCTACTTCTACAACAACAAGGGCGTGTTTGGCGGAATTGGGGGCTTTGGAGAGTATCCGGATATCCCGCAGTACCAGGATATTGTGATGTACATCCTGTACCCTTTCTTCATGCCGCTTCTTTTTATCCTGGCTGGAATAAGCGCCAGGTATGCCCTGGACAAGTATTCCGCAAAGGAGTGGTTCAAGGCGCGTACGCGGAAACTGCTGGTGCCGGGGACTATCGGCCTTTTTGTTTTCCATTGGATGGTGGGATACTTCAACACGGTGGTGGCATCAAGGCAGGGCGTCTTTGACGGGGTTCCGGCAGTGGCAAAATATATAATCATGGCGGTGAGCGGCACGGGCCCTCTGTGGTTCATCCAGGTGCTGTGGCTGCTGTGCATAGTGCTTCTGATTGTGCGTGCCCTTGACAAAAAAGATAAGTTCTGGAACTGGTGCGGAAAGGCTGGTATCGTATGGGTGATTATGCTTGGGGTGCTCTTCTGGGCAGGGGAACAGACTCTTATCCGGAACCCCCGTCCGGAATCGGCCGACGGCCTTCTGAACCTGTACAAGCCCCTTTTCTACCTGGTTCCGTTCCTCCTTGGATACTTCGTGTTCTCTCACGACGAAGTTCAGGAAAAGGTGGGAAAGGCCTGGATTCCCCTGATGGTATCGGCAGTTATAGCGGGATGCTTTCTCATCGGCACCACCTTCGGGCAGGATAACACCTCTCCGGAGTACCTTGGAAGCCCCCTGAACTCAATTTACGGCTGGCTTATGTGTCTTGCCATGATGGGGCTGTTCCAGGCCCGCTGGGACTGCACAAACGCCTTTTCCGGCTATATGACCCGCTCAAGTTACGGGATATACATTATCCATTACCTTCCCGTTGCGGCGTTTGGCTATATGATGAAAACCTACACTCAGCTGCCTCCGGTGGCAATGTACCTTATCCTTGCCGTGGCGGTTTTCACCCTGTCACCGCTCCTTTATGAGATAATCCGCCGCATCCCGCTTATCCGCTGGTGCGTGCTGGGTGAAAAGAAAAGCGTATAGAATTCTCCATCCTCACACAGTGACAATTCCCTTGGCGGCGGCGTTTGCAACACATTCCACTATGCTGTCAAGGCCGAATTTCCCCTT
>JAKSIF010000132.1 GCA_024398965.1 Fibrobacter sp.
ATTTCCGTATCTTCGTTGATTTCGAACATGCTCTTGCATACGGGAGTTTCTGCCGGCAGGGTGCCAGGCTTCAGGCCGGTGCTTAAGTCGGCTTCGTAGACAGAAAGAAGCATGCTCCTTTCAAACATGACGGTATCGACATCAACGCGAAGCTCCAGGTGCTTGGGAATTTCGCCACCAGTCTTGAGGCTAATTGACTGCTGCGTATCGGAGTTGATATCATTGGTCAGGATTGCAGAATCCAGCACCATTTCAATGCAGCGCGAAGAGGAAGAATTTTCGACGGAAGAGGACGACTTGGCAGAGGAAGAAGACCCCGGTTCGGTCGATTCGTCAGCATCATCTTTTTGGTCATCGTCCTTTTGGATATCTTCGGAAGTTTCATCGTCATTGGTACCAGAAGAACTATCGTCACCACAGGCGATAAGACCGAAGCCTGCCGCAAAAATGGCGGACCCTAGGAGAATTTTTTTGAAGTTCATATAGTATTCCTTTTTATGTGCGCATTTTTTACACAATTGCACCCCCTAGAAATATTCAAAAAAAGCTGAAAAAGCCCACGGTCATATTTGAAATAAGCAAAAAAACGCATTGAACCATTTAGAAATCATTACACCAGAATCAGAATAACCCCCGTAGTCTATAGACAACCCTTTATATGGGCACCCCCTGCCTTTTGATGGAGAAAGGGGGTATTTTTGATTTTGTAAAAAAAGGAGTGTCTATGTTTGGAATGGGAAAGTTTTTGGTTGGCGCTTTGGTAGGAACTGTTGCCGTGAACGCTTTTGCGGCATCCCCTTCTTTCAGGGTAGATTTTGACCAGAGCGGTCGCAATTCCAGCGAAGTTTCGGAACCGAATTACATTCCCTGGGTGGTGACAGGCGTTGCCTCCAAGGATACAACCATCAGCGGCGTCAAGGTGACGGTTGCCAAGGGCAGTGCCGGTACCAACTTGAAGACCAACTGGTACAAGGCTGCGATTCAGGCTCCCAGCTACGCAAAACTGGTTGGGGACGGCATCCTGGTGGAAGAAGGAAACGCCGGTGGCGAAATCAGCCTGAGCTTTTCTGGATTGTCTGCCGGAACCCATACGCTTCTCGCCTACCTGAATAATGTGGACGCACCCACCGCCTTTACTTACAGCAAGATTGATGTGTATGTAAATGGTTCAAAGGTTACAACCGTTACTCCATCAAATCGAGCTCTTTCTACAGAGGAGGCGGCTACCGCTTATGTTTCCTTCGCTGTGGGAAGTGCAGGAACGGCTACGGTGAAGTTCGTGCCCAGCACTTCTAACGCCACTTTCCGCAATGTGACTTTGAACGGTTTCGCCTTGAATGTAGCGAATACAGCCTCTCAGGCAAGTGCTCCTGTTCCCAGTGATTTAGATGATCACGCCGCTCATAATAATGGCGGACTGACTTTGACCTGGACGGCGGCTAAGAACGCCCAGAAGCATCAGGTTTATTTTGGAACGGATTCCGCGACGGTAGCTGCAGCAACTTCTGCCGCTGTAGGTAGCTCCGCTGCCCCGAACGCAGCCGCCGCAGAATACAAGGGCGAGCAGACCGCAACGACTTATAAAATTTCTGGTGCAACTCCGCTGAATACTTACTTCTGGCGAGTAGATGAAGTGGACGCAAACGGTGTTGTAACTAAAGGCGACGTGTGGCG
>JAKSIF010000133.1 GCA_024398965.1 Fibrobacter sp.
TTAGGGTTTGCTGAATATTTTTAATTGTTTGAATATTAACAATATATAACTCTTCAAATTTGGATATTTAACAAAAAGTTCGTATCTTTGCGTGTTAAAATTTCGATATGAAGTACACATCACAGGCAAAACAGCTCACTATAGAAGAATTCCGGTCCTCATTAGAGGGCTTGAGCAAGGCCAATCGCTGGGTCATGCTCGGCGACCTCATGCCGTGGGCAAAGATAGAGAATCTTTACAATTCCAAGTTGAATAATCTGTTACGAGGAGCTGGCAACAAGCCTGCCCGCAGGATTATTGGTGCGGTTGTCATTAAGCAGAAACTATCCTTGTCAGACAGGGAAACGATACAGATGATTCAAGAGAATCCATACATGCAGTACTTCGTTGGTCTCAGCGAATTCACAGACAAACCCATCTTTGACCCTTCGCTCTTCACGACAATCCGCAAGCGTATCGGAGAGGAGGATTTCAATTCCATGAGCGTTTCACTTCTGGAGAAGCAGATAAAGCAGATGGAAGAATCCGAAAAGAATCAACAGGACGAAGACCAAGACGACAAGCCAGAGGATAATGCCTCAAAAGAACAGGACCAGCCGGAGAAGGAAGACCTGGGAGCCGAGTTCACAGACGAACAGGGACGACTTCATAAAGGCGTGCTCAAGGTAGATGCTACCTGCTCAGATGCAGAAGTTCGCTATCCTGTGGATGCAGACATCGTCCATGACGGATGCAAGGTAATCAACCGCTATATCGACAAAATCTGCGACTTTTGTGGATTGAAGAGACCCGTCAGTCATTACAAGACAGCCAGATATGAATATCTTCAGTTGATCAAGAGGAAATGCAAGCGCGCCAGTCAGATCAAATCGACATTGCGTTTGATGCTCCATTGCCTTCATGAAGATATTCAGGCATTTATGTCGCTTGTTGCACCTTCTCCTGCCTATTACGATTCACTCATGCTGTGCGAGAAACGGACTGTGACTGCTATTATAAAGATGTATCACCAGCAGGAGGAAATGCTTTCGAACAATGTCCACCAGTGCGCCGATCGCATCATCAGCATCTTCCAGCCGCATCTTCGCCCGATAGTAAGAGGGAAGGCAAAGGCAAAGGTCGAATTCGGAGCCAAGATAGGTGCAAGCATCTACGAAGGCTATACCTTTGTCGACCATCTGAGTTGGGATGCCTATAACGAGGAATCAGACGTAAAGCTTCAGATCGAACTTTTCAAAGAACGTTTCGGCTACCTTCCGGCCACTGTCCTTGCAGACAAGATCTACATGAACAAAGCCAACCGGCAACTCTTCAAGGAATACGAGATTCATACCTACTGTAAGCCGTTAGGCCGACCACCGAAGGAACCGAAATCTCCAGAGTATTTGGCTAAGATGTCGCAAGCTGTCGGTGACAGGAACGAGATCGAAGCCACATTCGGAACTGGCAAGCGAGTTTATCGCGCCAACAACATCCGAGCCAAACTGCCCGACACAGCTGCTAGCTGGATAGGGTCTTGCTACTTTGTCAAAAACTTGATGAAGTTCTTAAGGGAACTTTGTCTTGTCTTGAACGAAATATGCCGATTCTTGGCTTGGTGGGTCACTTCAAGGGGCAATGTCTGCAGGCCCTTGATAGTG
>JAKSIF010000134.1 GCA_024398965.1 Fibrobacter sp.
GAGATGTTCGGTATAGGGCCGAGACAGTCCGAGGACTGAGCGACAAGCACTCGCTCAAACATCTCCTGAAGGCAAGCGGGCTGTCCCGCTCCACATACTACTACAACATCCAGAAGAAAGCAGACCACTACGCGGATGAGCGCAAGCGAGTCAAGGCAGTGCATGCAGAAAACAGGGGACGTTACGGCTACCGACGCATAAGGGATGAACTGAGGAAAGAAGGCTTCTCCATCAACCACAAGACCGTGTACCGAATCATGAAGGAGGAAAACCTGAAGAACGTCCGCAGAGGAAACAAGTACCGTTCCTACAAGGGCGATGTGGGCAAGACTGCGCCAAACATCATCAACCGGGACTTCTCGGCAACGGCGCCGAACCAGAAGTGGGCTACCGACGTGACCCAGATAAACATCGGTCAGGACAAGTGCTACCTGTCGCCGATACTGGATATGTACAATGGAGAAATCATCAGCTACACAATCTCGGACCATCCAGACCTGAGAATGGTGATGAGCATGCTGGACAAGGCTCTTGAGAAAAAACACGCTGGCGACAAACTGATCCTGCACTCGGATCAGGGTTGGCACTACCAGCACTACAGCTATCAAAGAAAGCTGCAGGACCATGATATCATCCAGAGCATGAGCCGCAAGGGCAACTGCCTGGATAACGCCATGATGGAGAACTTCTTCGGCATCATGAAATCGGAACTGCAATATCCCAACGAGTTCAAGGATATGGATCACTTCAAGCAGGAACTCAAGACCTACATCGAGTATTACAACAACAAACGGATAAAATCACGACTAAAAGGAATGAGCCCGGTTGGGTACCGGACTCATTACGCATTTTTATCCTAACTTTAAACTGTCCAACTTTTTGGGTTCAGTTCACAAAGGGAGCCGCTTTTTTTATTTTCTACCCGATATGCGAAAAAAGCGTACAACCAAGAAGGCGCCCCTTACCCGCTCCCAGATGATGCAGGCAGTTCATTCCAAGAACACCAAGCCCGAGATCATCGTGCGCCGCGGGCTTTTTCACCAAGGGTTCCGCTACCGCCTCCACCGTCGTGACCTTCCCGGCACTCCGGATATTTTCGTATTGAAGTACGGCGTGGTCATTTTCATCAACGGTTGCTTCTGGCACCAGCATGGCTGCAAGCTCACCAGCCGCCCCAAGAACAATTCTGAATTCTGGGACAACAAGTTCAACAACAACGTGGTTCGCGATATCAAGACAAACTGGAAGCTTTCACTGGAAGATTACCGCGTGGCTACCATCTGGGAATGTTCATTGCTTGGCGCCGACGCACAGGCCCGCACCATGGAACGTCTCGCCGCCTTCATCAAGAGCGACGAGGAATCCATCGAGATATAATCCGCGCATATTTTATTATATTTGAAACTCATCGCGAGAGTGGCGGAATTGGCAGACGCGCCAGACTTAGGATCTGGTACCTCGGTGTGTGGGTTCGACTCCCACCCCTCGCATACAAAAAGACTCTCGATTATGATGTGAACCCCGAAAGTTGGACACAACTTTCGGGGTTTTCATGTATAAAGA
>JAKSIF010000135.1 GCA_024398965.1 Fibrobacter sp.
GCAGCCAGCACGCCCGGAAGAGCGGCGGCGAGACCAGCAACACCGATGATGACCTGGAGACCGCGGTCTGCAGCTTCCTTGGCATACTTTGCAGTTGCGTTGGGAGTGCGGTGTGCAGAGAGAATATTGAGTTCCCACTTGATGCCGAAGCTATCCAGCACAGCGGTGATCTTGTCTACAACTTCCTGGTCGCTCTTGCTGCCAGCAACGATACCGACCTTTGCATTTTCAGTATAGTTAAACATTTTAAAACCTCTTTTTGTGAACGGACGTTGAAAGAACCGCGCGGGCCTTACTTTGCCAAACGGGCCAGGCCCTTCTTACCAATGTCCTTGCGGTAGAACTTACCTTCGAACTGCACCTTTTCGCAAGCTTCGTAAGCAACGTTCAGAGCGTCCTGCAGGGTGGCGCCATGACCCACGACACCGAACACGCGGCCGCCGTTGGTGACCAGGTCAGAGCCATTCATCTTGGTACCGGCGTGGAGAACCTGAGCGCCGTTCTTTTCGGCTTCTTCAATACCGGTAACCACCTTGCCCTTTTCGTAGGAACCAGGATAGCCGGCACTTGCGAGAACCACGATTGCAGCGGACCCCTTGGGAGCCTTGGGAGCGCCAAGCTTGGCCAGTTCGCCCTTTTCAGCAGCGTCGAACAATGCGAGAACGTCGCCATCATAGAGGGGCAGAACAATCTGGCATTCCGGGTCGCCCAGACGGCAGTTGTATTCCACAACCTTCGGGCCCTTAGAGGTCACCATGATGCCCACATAGAGCACGCCAGTGTAGGGCTTGCCTTCGGCAGCCATACCCTTGAGGGTAGGTTCGATAATGGTCTTCTTCACTTCGTCCAGCAGAGCGTCGGTAACGACCGGAGCCGGAGAGTATGCACCCATTCCACCGGTGTTGGGGCCCTTGTCGTCATCGAAGACGCGCTTGTGGTCCTGGGCGGAAGAGAGGATGGTGTAATCCTTGCCGTCGGAAACCACGAAGATGGAAGCTTCTTCGCCGTCCATGAATTCTTCAATCACCACAGTCTTGCCGGATTCACCGAAGACGGCCTTTTCGCCAAGCATTTCTTCCACAGCGTCGTTTGCTTCCTTGTCGGTCATGCAGACGATGGCGCCCTTACCAGCGGCAAGGCCGGAAGCCTTCACCACGATGGGTGCGGGATGTTCGGCCAGGAACTTCTTGGCGGAAGCGAGGTCGGTAAAGGTTTCGAAAGCTGCAGTAGGAACATTGTACTTCTTCATGATGTCCTTGCTGAAAGCCTTGGAGCCTTCGAGAGCTGCAGCAGCTGCAGTGGGGCCGAAAGCGCGAAGACCGCGGGCGCGGAATTCATCTACGACGCCAGCCACCAGGGGAATTTCCGGTCCGATGATGGCAAGGTCAATGTTGTTAGCCACAGCCAGGTCTGCAATAGCCTTGGGGTCAGCCACATCAACGGGGATGCACTTGCCCAGGTTTGCCATGCCAGGATTGCCCGGTGCGCAGATGAGAGAATCGCACATGGGGGACTTCTTAACAGCGAGGGCGATGGCGTGTTCACGACCGCCGCTACC
>JAKSIF010000136.1 GCA_024398965.1 Fibrobacter sp.
GCACTTTCGAGGAGGCTCGCCTTGTCGCGATTTGCGGGGTTCTTGCGTCGGATGACTTTCTTGCCGCCCTTATCTTCTTTCACTTCTTCGAGGCCGATGATGTGCAAGAGTTCCGCATAAAAATTGCGGTCAAGGCTGTTGCTGTCGTTTGCGAAAGGCTTGGCAAGGAGAGTTTCCGGGGAGAGGAATTTGTAAAGGGGGAGGAGCTTTTTAGATCCTTCGACTCCGCTTACGCTCCGCTCAGGATGACACGCTGCATTAGATTGCTTCGTGGAGTTTATCCCGGACTTTGATCCGGGACTCGCAATGACGTTCTTGCAAGCATCTGCAAGGCTGAAATGCACGACGTTGGTGTCGCAGGAGGCGAGGAAGTCGTCGATGGCGGGTTTCGCGATTTCGTTGTAGAAATCGGAGGTCTTGTTGCCGCTCATCTGATTCGCCTTGAATTTTAGGAACTGATCGTATATCGGTTTCGTCTTGTTCCCAAAATAGCGGATAAAGTCTTTTACGTCGAAGAAATACCATTCGTCAAAATTCGTGATGGCGAGCCACTTGATTTCGTGATTGCCCGATTGCACGTATTCCAGCATAAAGTAATAGACGAGTTCCTGCAACGATTTTACGTTCGGGTGCTCCGCCGAAAACATTTCCGCAACATTCGTCGGCGACTTCGCTTCGATAATCACCGCCGGCTTTGCACTTGCCGTATTCCCGTTAAAAATTGCAAGGTCTATCGGGCGGTTGACCTGCACCGAATAATCAGGTTCAAAAATCTTGCGTAAAAAATTCCAGATTTCGCCCTTGTGGTATTCTTCGTCCTGCGCTGCGTTCCGCTTGCTATAAAGATTCTTGAGCGAAAGCTTGAAATCCTCCATCTTTTCGACGGAAACAGGGAGCTTGAGGAACGCGGAATTGACGGACTTTTTAGGAGAAATGAACTTGATTGACATACAAGGGAAATATACCCTTTTTGAAGACAAAAGATGGCAATTTCAAGGTTTCCGAGGCAAATCTCGTTTATTTTTGCAGTCGGGGCGTTGCGGGGTGTCCCCGCTAGAAGGGGTAGCGAAAAACGCCGAAGGCGGTTGGAGCGAGGGGGAGACTTCCCCCACCAAAATAATTTTCAGAAAATCGCGCGGGCCTATTGACAAACTGGTGCGGCCGAGGCCGTCGCGCCGAAAAAGCCCGGATTTTCCCTGATAGACGAGGATTTGCTCAAGTCGCGGATATATACCATCCGCGGGGTAAAGGTGATGCTCGATGCGGACTTGGCGGAAATTTACGTTTACGCATCCGGTTGTTGGCCGTCGATGCCGGCAGATGAAGGATTCTTGATTGCAGATTACCAGACATGCTTCTCAAATGTAGCTATTCAGAACGCGCAGCAAGCTTTTTGGAGATTTTTTGTCACCAAAAGGCTCTTTTTTTAAAGTTAGTGACAAAAATATTATGTTGTACAAAATCAAACTAACATTTTTAAGAGTTTACGCCAACTCAAATTGTCACCAAATCAGCCGTACGGTTCTTTTAGTGACATAATTCCCGTGACA
>JAKSIF010000137.1 GCA_024398965.1 Fibrobacter sp.
AAATTAATGTATACAAAGTTACACTTTAAGGATTACAATCCCAAACAAATACAGTTGTTTCCTCAACGTCTTGATGAAGATATTGAGGAAAACGCACCAGTTAGAGTGATAGATGCCGCAATTGACAGCCTAAAACTCGAAAATTTCCGCAAACTGTACAAGGAGGCAGGTCGAAGCCCCTACCATCCCAAAATGATGCTTAAGGCCGTCATCTATGGTTATATGAACAACCTGTACTCGTGCCGCAAGATAGAGGAGGCGTTGAAACGAGACGTCCACTTTATTTGGTTGGCAGGCCACAACAAGCCGGACTTCAACACGATCAACCGTTTCCGCAACCGCGTGAAGGACGAGATCAACAACGTGTTCACCAGGCTGGTCGTGCTTCTTGCCGAGAAGGGGTTCGTGACGCTGGATGTCGAGTATATAGATGGGACAAAGATAGAGTCGAAGGCCAACAAGTACACGTTCGTCTGGCGGAAGTCGACCGAGACAAACCGTGCGAAGCTGTTGGAGAAGATAAAGGTCCTATTGGGACAGATAGACGACGCCGTCGCCCAGGAAAACACGGAGAAACAGCCGCTTCAAGACATTACGGCAGAGGACTTAAAACAACTGGTCCAAAAGTTCAGCGACGAGATGGAGCAGGGAGTGGACACGGACTCCGGGAAGGAACGCAAGAAACAGATAAAGCAATTAAAGGAGCATGCGGAAAAGCTCTCGGAATATGAAGAAAAACTGGAGACGCTTGGCGACCGTAACTCCTATTCCAAGACAGACAAGGATGCCACGTTCATGCGCATGAAGGAGGACGCGATGAACAACGGGCAGACAAAGCCGGGATACAATCTGCAGATCGGCACGGAAAACCAGTTCATCCTTGACTATGGACTGTTCCAATGCCCTGGCGATACGACCACAATGATACCGTTCTTCAACTCCTTCTTTGAGCGTTACCACAAGTTCCCGATGACGGGAGTTGCAGACTCCGGCTACGGTTCGGAAGAGAACTACCACTTTATGGAAGAGGCCGGAATAGAGGCGTTTGTAAAGTATAACTGGTTCCACAGAGAGCAAAGGATGCACTACAAGCCCAACCCCTTCAGTCCGCAGGCCCTCCACCACAATGTCAAGGACGACTACTACGTGTGCCCGATGGGACAGCACATGACCAGGGTGGGAACGGCAAGGTCAAAGACAGACAACGGATATGTCGTGGAAAGCGCGCGATACCGGGCTCAAAGGTGCGAGGGTTGTCCTCTCAGGGGCAGCTGCTTCAAAGGAAAGGGCGACAGGGTGATAGAAGTCAACCACAATTTGGCGGGGTATCGGGAAAAGGCTGCCGAAAGGCTTACCTCAGACGTTGGAATCAAACTCAGAGGCAACAGGTGTATAGAACCTGAGGCAGTTTTTGGACAGATGAAATACGACATGGGCTACAAGCGCTTCCGTCACTTCGGACTAGACAAGGTCAAAATGGACTTTGCCTTCTTTGCTATTGCCTTCAACTT
>JAKSIF010000138.1 GCA_024398965.1 Fibrobacter sp.
CAGGGAACTGAAACATCTTAGTACCTGCAGGAAGAGAAAGAAACATCGATTTCCAAAGTAGTGGCGAGCGAAATGGAAAGAGCCTAAACCGGTCTTGTTACGGCAAGGCCGGGGTCATAGGACCGCGACATCGGGTTATCAAATGAACTGGAAGAGTCTGGAAAGTCTCATCGAAGAGGGTGACAATCCCGTACAGGCAAGTTTGGTAATCTGTAGCGGAATCCTGAGTAGGGCGGGACACGAAGAATCCTGTCTGAATTCGCGGGGACCATCCCGCAAGGCTAAATACTCATAGAAGACCGATAGAGAACAGTACCGTGAGGGAAAGGTGAAAAGAACCCCGAACAGGGGAGTGCAAAAGAACCTGAAACCGTTCGTTTACAAGCGGTCGGAGCGAAAGCGACGGCGTGCCTTTTGGATAATGAGCCTACGAGTTGTTTCTGTCCGGCGAGGTTAAGTTCTTCAGGAACGTGAGCCGAAGCGAGAGCGAGTCTGAACAGGGCGTTCAGTCGGATGGAACAGACGCGAAACCTAGTGATCTACCCTTGACCAGGTTGAAGGTGCCGTAACAGGCACTGGAGGACCGAACTAGTTTCCGTTGAAAAGGACTTGGATGAGTTGAGGGTAGGGGTGAAAGGCTAATCAAACTGGGAGATAGCTCGTACTCCCCGAAATGTCTTTAGGGACAGCCTCGATTTAGCTTTGTGGAGGTAAAGCTACTGATAGGATGCGAGGGCTTCATCGCCTATCAAATCCTGACAAACTAAGAATGCCGCAAAGTGATGATTGGGAGTGAGTCGTTGGGTGCTAATGTCCGGCGGCAAAAGGGAAACAGCCCAGACCAACAGTTAAGGCCCCAAAACGTGGTTTAAGTTTACAGAACGGAGTGGCATCGCAGAGACAGCTAGGATGTTAGCTTGGAAGCAGCTATTCATTTAAAGAGTGCGTAACAGCTCACTAGTCGAGCGACGCTGCATGGATAATAATCGGGCATCAAGACCACTGCCGAAACTATGGACTCGAAAGAGTGGTAGGGGAGCATTCCAGTCGGCTGCGAAGGTGAGCTGTGAGGCTTGCTGGAGCGGCTGGAAAAGAAGATGTAGGCATAAGTAACGATAATGCGGGCGGGAAACCCGCACACCGAAAACCCAAGGTTTCCTGAACAACGTTAATCGGATCAGGGTTAGTCGGGACCTAAGTCGAAGCCGACAGGCGAAGATGATGGAGAAATGGTTAATATTCCATTACCTGATGTTAGAGAGAAGGAGAGACGGAGAAGTGACACATCCGCCGGCTGACGGAATAGCCGGTTGAAGGAGGTAGTTAAACGCTCAGGTTAAGAGCTGGAGCGTGACGAGATCTGACAGTACACCGAGCCTTCGGGCGAGGTGATAGAGATGGTAAGCAGACTCCCGAGAAAATCTTCTATCGTTAATCTGGCATCAGCCCGTACCATAAACCGACACAGGTGGGTGAGGAGAGAATCCTCAGGTGCTCGAGTGAATCATGG
>JAKSIF010000139.1 GCA_024398965.1 Fibrobacter sp.
CGCCTAATTCCATCAGCGGATTGCAACAGGTAAACGCCCTTGTTATACCCTGCAGTCTTCAGGCTCGTTTCAAAAGCGGAGCCTTCTACGCGAACACTGCCAAGGACCTTGCCCATCAAATCAAAGACGCGGTAATTCCTGGGGGCGGCAGCATTCATTGCATAGCTACGAATAATTCCAACACTGGAATCGGGAGGAGTGATGGGGTCAATGGGGTCAATGAGGTCAACAGGTACGGTGAAAGTAATGTGATCGATATCCATCCAGCTTCCCGTTACAGTGAATCGCAAGACATGTTCACCTTCGGTGAGGTTCACGCCACTAGCCGCAGCAACATTGTTGAAATCATCGTAGTTGTCTTCGCCTTCATTCTTGGGGACCTCAATGGATTCCGTAATGTCCTTGCCGTCCATGGAAAGCTTGAAACTGGAAGTATTGTTGGCGGATGCTACGGAAGCAAATACGTCGTACTTGCCAGTTTCTGCAACCTTCACGGTGTATTCCAGCCATTCGCCTTCCTGGTTGTAACCCACTACAATTCGGTCGCCCTTCTTATAAAGGTCAACGCCGGTGTCCTTGCGGTAATCGCTATCGCCGTGATTTTCAGAATCGTTATCCTTGTAGGAATCGTTACCGGACCCTACGCCCGGAATGTCAAAATCTTCCGCCTGGATTCTCCCAGGAATCGTCGCGGCCACACCGTTAAACGGCTGCTGAGGAACAGGCTCAACAGGAGCTCGGTTCATATGTTCCAGCATCACCTTAGCGTAACGCTTGCCAAATTCAATGTAACCGGCGCGGTTAAAATGATAGCTATCGCCAGCGCTTCCAAGACCAGATGAAGAAACCGGCCAGGCGTTGTCCATCACCTTGGTGATACGCTGCACCTGGCTTGTGCTAAAGCCCCTGCAGCAGCCATCTTCACGCATTTCGCCAGCCAGCAGCGGCACCGTATCGGAACTGAGACCAAGATCGGTCAGCATGTCGTCGCGAATTTTCTTGAGGTCTTCGGCCCAATGGTTATTGTTCCAGTCCGATTCACCCTGGTGAACAATGATACCCTTGATGACACCATCCTTCTGGGCAATCTTTGCAAGGTCGATAATTCGCTTGTACAAATTGCTATCGTAAGCCTTGGCCCAGTTAATAATCCAGTTTTCCTTTTGACGATCAGGATCTTCGAGATAAGCTTGCCAGTTGTCCTTATCGAACAGCTTAAGCGCAGTGCCACCCACAGCAACCGAAATAATGCCAACGGTTACGTCGGGCAGGGAATCCACCAAAGTACGGCCAAAATAATCTGCAACAGAAATACTGGGAGGATTATCGCAGTTTGCCAACTGGGAAGTTGCATCGGTCCAGACACCCATGGTGCGTCCCTTTGCGGGGCAATCCATAGAAGGCAAAAGTTTAAACCGCGAATAAGGCTTTGTTTCTGGCTCTGCAGCCCCTGCAGCACCCGCCATATTGGACTGGCCAAAGGCAATGTAGATGTGGAAATT
>JAKSIF010000140.1 GCA_024398965.1 Fibrobacter sp.
CTGAGACCGGGCATTCTGGTTGATTCGGACAAGATCGCATTGGTTGTCAGAAGCAGCGGTTGCGCACAGATTTTAAAAGGAAAATATGCGCGGCGAAAGAGCTTGCTTGGCCCAAGCCCTTGGAAACTTACTCAACAGACGTATTTTCTGACACCGACGGGTAAGGTTCGTCTCGATAACCGATAGGACATATGAAATCACCGCTGTCGCGTTGACGAGCGGTACGGAATATGAATCGCTTTTGTAAAATCTGCTGGGGTGCTGCGAAAGTCGTTGCGGCGATTGTTGTGGTGGTCGTTGCTTTCGTTGCGCTTGTTATCGCCTTTGAACTGCCGGATGCGCGGCGGTTCAAGCGGTATTGCGAGTATCCGAACAAGGATGCGTTGCTGGCGGCAGAAGCGCAAAACGTGGTGAGCAGTACGGACTGCGTGCTCAACGGAACGAATGTGACGATTGTCAGCATGGGTCCGCTCGGCTTCTTGCCGTCGGGTTCGGCCATGCTCGTTTATGATGGGGAGGGCAAGCTGATTGATTGGACGGGCGATGAGGGCGAAAACGGGCGATTCCAGCGAAAATGGAGCAAGGTCTGGCGCACAGCGCGGCGTGAAGAAACGCATCGATGGCTGTGCGAGACACGTTTGCCAGAGATATTTCTTTATGCTCCTGCGACGATGGCGGAATTCGTGGCGTTCATGGAACAGGCGTCGAAGGATTATGATCGTCCTGACAAGCCGAAGGACAAACGGGGACTGAGATTCTACTGCAGTGACAAGGCGGGGAAAATTGTGTTTCCCCCGAAGCCGAAAAACGACCTGCCGATTGTCGAAACCTTGCCTGTCGCCGACATGTCGTTTTGGGATGCTCTGACGAACGCCTGCGAGCGGACTGGGTGCAAGGTTGACGTTTATGACGGAACCGTGGAGATTCACGAATGAAGGACTGTGCAATGGGGGTGGCGAAATGAGGAGGCTTTGCATAATTTGCAGATGCGGACTGAAAGCCGTTGCTGTAGTTTTTGGTGTTGGACTTTTGATGTCGGCAGTAGGGATGGGATATGTGGCCTATGAGCTTAACGGATATCGAATGGCGCGGGCACGCGCGGCGGAAGGGAATCGAGCGGTGGTTTTTTCGGAAGACGGCGTCCCTGTCTTTGGCGGTGATCTTGGGCCGACTGCCATGTGGATAACCGTTGGCGGCAAGCAAATCATGATCGAGCCGAAGTGGTCTCACATACTGGCACATGTTGCGATTTCTGCGCTGGAATTGATGGTAGGCGGTACGCTGATTTGGCTGACTTTTAAAAGAAAGCGCACATGTGTGGGTCGACGAGGAGATTTGTCGGTGCCGTGAAAATCACAACATCGGCTTTGCCATTTGCACGGATATCGGAAAACATGATATAATAAGTGCAAAAGACAAAGAGAATTTGTTGTTATGATTGGCAGAAAACAGTCGGACTATATCTTGAAGATGGCGAAAAGCTATCCCGTGGTCA
>JAKSIF010000141.1 GCA_024398965.1 Fibrobacter sp.
GTCGGTCCTCCCGGCCGCCGCCCCTGGCCTCGGGCTTGGGATTGCTCCTCCCGGCCACCGCCCCTTACCTGAGACGCGGGGTAGCTCCTCTCGGCCATTCCTGCGCCCTGTCGGTGAGTCCCACTCAATCAAGAGTAGGCTCCATTATTGGAGCCACCCTGACCCTGAGAGTCAAATTTGCTCAAGATATTCCATTTGTTCATGATAGTCAGCCTGCTTTGTGAAACTGGTTGAAAGTGAAAGTCACTCAGTCGTGTTCGACTGTTTGCGACCCCATGGACTATACAGTCCGTGGAATTCTCCAGGCCACAATACTGGACTGGGTAGCCTTTCCCTTCTCCAGGGGATCTTCCCAACCCAGGGATCGAACCCAGGTCTCCTCCACCGCACGTGGATTCTTTACCAGCTGAGCCACACGAGGGAAGTTCTGCTAAATACATCACTTACCTTGAGGAACACAAAATCGGCTGTCTCTAGTTGTAACAAATGATGCTTATTCTCCTGATAGAGGCCGTGCCACAATGAGGTACTATTTGTTATGTAACATCTTATATAACACCCATATGGCATACGCTAACTTATCTTGTGTGTTCAGGATAATTGTTGAGACTCTGTGATATGTTAAACTAAACATTCCAGCAGATCTTGTTTCCCAGAAACGGGTGGGGGAGGGGGGAGGGGTTAGAGAGAGGGGATTATCCAGTAACAGTCAAACCAATTTCTTTTAAAAACTCACCAGG
>JAKSIF010000142.1 GCA_024398965.1 Fibrobacter sp.
TGTAGCCTGGCGGCTTTGACCATCGCCTTTGCTATGGCATTCACAGGGTGTGAAAAAGAAGACACGGTACCTGACGAAGGGAAACTGCTAACCGTTGTCAACTCCCGTGTTGCAACAATGAACAGCATCGATGCTTTCTGGATGTGGACCGGAATGGCGGCTTACGTTCCCGGCTGTCAAGCCTGGCTGGACCCCGTTGTAAGCAAGTTTCTGGAAGGCAATCCTATCGTTGAGAAAAAGTATGTAATATGGGAGGGGAAAGCTCCTGTGGGAAATGAAAAAGTGCCTGCTTCCGGCATAGTTCTCGGCAAGAAATCAATCTTTGAGGGGAAAGAAAAAGCCAAAGGAGTGATACTCTATAACCACGGGACTCAGTTTGCCCAGATCGAAACCCCGTCCGGTGGGTTTGATATAAACGGATTATTCGCACTTGACGGATTTGTAGTGGTTGCAGCCGATTACTATGGCTTCGGTGCAACACAGAACAGGCCGCAGGCATATCTTGCTTATTATAACGCTGTTACCGCGCTTGAACTGTTGAGCGCGGCTGTCCGCGATTTCGGTTTGCAAGGTATTCCCCAATATGTGTGCGGTCACTCGGAAGGAGGTATGACTTCCGCTGCTGTCGCTCAGGAATGGTCCGCCAACGGTTCCGCATATCCCGATGTGGAACTCACCAGGGTGTATGCTGTCAATGGCCCTTATGACATTCACCATACCTTCTCAGAGTTCAGGGACTTGGACTACGCCCCGGGCATCATCGGTGGACTGGCTCTTGCCTCAATATCTTACAATATGATTCTTGGCGAGGATCTTTATAAGAACTTTGTGGATCTTGTGAAGAATAACAATGGAGAGAACCGTGCACAAAAGTATCTTACCTCAGGCGATTACGGCAACTACGGATCTCCGCTTGTTTTTGGCGAATACTACGGCATGCCGAACGCGCAGAATGCTCTGGAAACAGGCGAACTGACTGACGAAGCCCTTAAGGAACTGACTACTCCGGGACTTGACTATGGGACATTCCCCGGATTCTCAAGATGGGGGAAATTGTCACATCTGTTTGATATTGATGTATTGAATGAGCAGCTTCCAAAGTACAAGGAAAAATTCAACCTGTGTGACAAGCCTTTTGCTTACAAGTGTCCTTTTGTCATATGGAATTCGACTGAGGATGTGATGGTTCAGGACTACAATTCCGATCCTCTTTTCGAGAACGCTTCAGGAGACATAACATATATCACAGGCAATATGGGTGATCACGTCGCTTCCGCATACTACTTCATTCAATATTTCATCGAAGAGATAACTGGCAAGAAATTCCAAGAAAATTATGTAGGTCATACCTATTGCAATAACAATCCTCACGAGGAGGCATTCGATTGCCAGAACAAAAAGTTCTACAATACGCTTGATCCGGCAAATCAAAAATTCATTTACAATCTGAATTCTACTGCCAATTACTCAAGAGTAGTCAAAACAAAGTA
>JAKSIF010000143.1 GCA_024398965.1 Fibrobacter sp.
TCCTCCTTCTTCTTATCTACGATTTTCGCATAGATTTCAGTGGTCTGAATGTTGGTGTGACCCATCAACTTGCTTGTGGTGAACAGGTCTGCGCCAAGTGTCAGCATCATTGTGCCGAAGGTGTGACGTGAACAGTGGAAACTGATGTGCTTCTCTACACCTGCTGCCTCTGCCCATTTGCGAAGGGCTCTGCCTATGACGGTCTGGGTCGTTGGTATATCAAAGAAGGGAGTTGTTATTCCCTTTGGTTTTGGTAACCAACGCTTTGCCTCTTCCGAGAGTGGGATGATGACAGGTTTCTCAGTCTTCTGCATTTCCATGTCAATGTACTCGCCCTTTCCGTCAGGAGTCTTGAAGATATGAATCGGTGCAAGTTTGTACATGTCACTGAGTCGCAATCCAGTGAAACAAGCAAAGATGAAGGCTTGCTTGACCTCTGGGCGATAACTGTCGGTTGCCATGAGGGCTTTAAGTTCCTCAATGGTAAGGTATTCCTTCTTGCCATCCTTGGGCTGAATGCGCTCCTTGGCATCCAGTTCCTTCATTGGATTGTTTCGGATGATACCTTGACGGACGGCATTGTTGAGAGTAGTCGAGAACATACCGAGGTAACGGCTTGCCGTGTTCTGACTGATAGGTCTTGGCTCAATGTACTTGCAGTGTGAGTTTGGGAAGGTGCGAAGGAACTTCACATACCCACGGCAGAAATCAGCATTGACCTCTTCAAGGGTGATAAAGGTCTGATTGGACTCTTCAAGATATTTCTCCACGGTGTGAAGCATTTCAACACGACAATGGAGGGTTGACTTCTTGGTGCTGACTCCACCTTCACAATACTTCTTGATCCATCCTGTCAAGAGTTGTGAACCCTGCTTGACGGTTTCCCAGTCTTGCACTCCGTGACCATGGAGAGCCTTGATGCGCTCTGCCTTGATACGTTCTGCGACTGCCATCGTTTCCTTGTTCTGCTCCTTGCAGAGTGGATTGACCTCAGGAATGATGTAGAGTTTCAGATACTCATACTTCCTGACTCCCTTCCAGTAGATGTCAAGATAGATACTCTTATTGCCATCTGCGAGAGGTTTGAGACGAATCTTAATCGGCTCCTTCAGTTTGACTTGTTTCTTTGGTCTTGCCATGCTTGTATATTTTTTATTGGTAATTTACTCCCGAAAGAAGGGAAAATGAATTTTGCAGAGGGTCTGCGAGGTTTGGGCTTTTCGGATGCTGATATATCGTTTCTGCATCGTGATTATGCCCTTGAAAGCATGTGCAAAGATATGAAAATCAAGCCATATATGAGAAACAAATCAGAAACAAAAATCATTTTATTATATCTTTTTAAGAGTCGGTTGAGCAAGAATCGGAAAATTCAAAAATTCGCTTATTCGCTTGATACTAAGCACTTTATTTGTCACTTCCTTTCTTATCCTTTCCAACCAATTTTGGAGGACTAAGATATTCTTGACATCCTGC
>JAKSIF010000144.1 GCA_024398965.1 Fibrobacter sp.
CTTTAATTTTGCAAACTGAATTAAATGTTAAGAGGAGCAACAAAAAGACGGCAGCCACGTTACTCTGTTGTAAGGAGGAAGGGCTGACCCCAGGGGGGCAACCCAATTCGCTTCTAAAGTTTAGAACTTATCGAAAGTGACGGCGCCCCTCTGGTTCATTAACTGCAAGGCCAGATAGAATGATAGGCTCGGAGCCTGATTAAAGTGGTAGCACGTGACAGTTAACACGTTAGCCAGTCCTCTTTACTTAAAAAGTAAATGCAAAGATATGAAAAAAATCTTTATCGGAGTGGATGTCTCCAAAAAAAAGTTGGACGCGAGCGTCATTTTGGCTCAGAACCAGGAAGGGATCCCGGCACCCGAGTATGTCGGACAGTTCGAGAACAGCAGGGGCGGATGCACCCAGATGGTGAAGGCCGTGGGCAGGAAGTACAAGGGCATCGACCCTGCGGAATGGCTCTTCTGCGTGGAGACCACGGGCAGTTACAGCAGGCTGATATGCGACACCATGAGCGAGAAGGGGCTCGTCATCTGGCGGGAGAACGCACTGCAGATCAAGTGGTCCAAGGGCGTGGTCAGACAGAAGGACGACAGGACGGACTCGGGCATCATAGCCGAATACGCCATGCGCCACGAGGACAGGTGCGTGCCCTACGTGCCCGACAGCAAGCCCGTGAAGGAGCTCAAGGAGCTGTACGCCTATCGCGAGAAGCTCGTGGCCGACAGGAGGACATACAAGAACAGGCTCAAGGACATGAAGGGCACCATGCCGTCCGGGGACGCCAAGGACGAAATCCGCGACGGGCTGGAGAAGCTGGTCGCCGTGACCGACAGGCTCATCAAGAAGGCCGAGCAGTCCATGCTCGAAATCATCGACGGCGACCCCGCGCTCCACGACAGCTACGCCAGGGTCACCTCCATCGTCGGTGTGGGGATGGTGACCGCCGTCGGCATGATCATCCACACCAACAACTTCCGAGAAGACACCGACAGCCGCAAGTTCTGCTGCTACTGCGGACTCGCGCCCTTCCGGGAGCAGTCCGGCACCTCCGTCGACAAGAAGGCCGCCGTGAGGCACCTGTCCAACCTCCAGATGAAGGCCACGCTGTCCCAGGCCGCACTGGTCGCCATCAAGCACAACCCCGACATGTTGAGGTACTTCCTCAGGCTCGTCAACTCGGGGAAGCACCGCAACATCGCACTGAACAACGTCAAGTGCAAGCTCGTCCACATCGCCTTCTCTCTCGTCAGGAACGGCCAGTACTACGAATTATTCCACGAAGAAAAACGCAAAAAAGCCCTCGAACAGCAAAGAATCCAGCAAAGGATGGCGGAAGCCGCATCTCTTGCCGAATCCTAAACCCTGACTCAAACCGAAAAATATCAGAACACTATGAAGTGGCCCTAACAAAAACAACATTTTTTAACAAAAAAAATTTGGTCAGAACCATAGAATGC
>JAKSIF010000145.1 GCA_024398965.1 Fibrobacter sp.
ATGAAGCTGCCGTCATACTGTGAGTTCAGGAAGGGGGCATCCGGAGCCTTGCCCTGCATGATCTCTCCATCCTGACTGTAGATGTGTACATGATAGACGGTCTTGATGAAGCGCATGGGTATGAGCTTGTAGCGGATGACATCACGGGTCTTTACCAGGCGTGCCTTCATGGCATCGTACCTTGGATCATCAGGATAGACATCCTCCTCCACCGTCTCCACCTCATAGTGCTCCTTGCGCCTTGCACCATGGTTGGTCTTTTCATACACCCGGGGCTTAGTCTCCTGTCCCTCCTCTTTCTCTGTACTGGAAGGAACAGGCGCGTTCTGTCTTTCCGATTCGTTCGCCTGCAGTTTGGACAAGCCTTTGATTATGCGCTTCTGCTTAGCCTCCTGCTCGCCCTTCTCTACAAGCAGTTGCCTTAGCGAGGATACCTCCTCGGTAAGGATTGCAACCTGATGGCGAAGGTCTTCATTCTGTGCTTTAAGGCTATCAACCAACTGCTGCAGAAGCGCAATAATCTCATCCTTTTTCATACTGCAAAGATACGAAAAAAGAATGAGATTATCAAGTAAATCTATAATTATTTGCTATATTATATTATTGAATGGCAATTCGTTAACATGTTGCTTTTGTTTATATTTTAAGCCTTTTGCGATATTTCATGCTCTTGAGGCTTATGCCGTCCATGATGGCGGAAAGCGTCTTGTAGGGCATCTCGCAGGCCTTCTTGACAGGGTTGAAAAAGGGCAGCTCGAACGTCCCTCGCTCAAGACGTTTCTGATAGAGCACGAAGCCGTCCGTATCCCAGTGAAGCAGCTTCACCGTCTGCCTGTTCTTTGAAAAGAAGATGAACACACCGCCGCCAAGAGGCGGAAGCCCCATCTCCTGGCTCACCAGCTTGTACAGGCCGTTGATGCCGAGATTCATCCTTACGTACCGCTGGCACACATAATAGCGCATGCCTTCCCCCAGACCTAGCATGATTCACCTTCCTTTCCCGAATAATGCCTGATGAAGGACACGAGAGCCTGGGCGCTGCCCTGCTTGACTGTGATAATCACCCCATCCGGAAGGGTCACGGAGATGCCGAAGAGCATCTCGCCAGATTCTGTCTTTTCGACTCGGGGGATAACCGGAACGAACATGCTGGAGTCCTCTGAAACAACATGCGGCAGGGATTTCAGACGCTCTTCCATCTGGAGGGCGCGCGCATGGCGTTTGGCGTCAATGACGGACAATCCGTTTCTGCTCATCCAGTTGCTCATCGCACCTACACTCACATGAAGATCACGGAGAAATGGCGCAAGACTGGCCTGTGGGTTCTGACTGAGAAGGGCGGTGTACTTCTGCCACGCCTTCTCAAAACGATCTGTTGCTGTTGACATAATCTTTTTTTCCGCAAAGGTCGCAACTTTCAGCAAATACCGCAATACGTCATCGCGGAGACGCTTAC
>JAKSIF010000146.1 GCA_024398965.1 Fibrobacter sp.
TGCGAGGGCAATCAGCTGCTGCGCATGTGGCTGGCGACGATGCTTGCGCCGCAGATTGAGTTTGAGTTCTATTCGTTTGACTATCAGGGCAGCCGTGTTGTGATCTTGGAGATCGAGGCGGCTTATCGTTGTCCGGTCGCATTTGACAAGACCCCGTGGATCAGGTTCGGTTCGTCGTTGACCGAACTTTCCAAGCATCCGCGAATTGCCGCGGAAATTTACCGAACGACTGGGCATGACTGGTCGGGAGAAACGATACTGGGAGCTTCGCTTTCGGATCTCGATGAAAGCGCGCTTCGGCTCGCGCGGGTGAAATATGCGGAAAAGCACAAGGATGATGATTTCGCGGCGGAGATTCCAGGATGGGATGATGTCACGTTCCTCAACAAGGCGAAATTGGCCATTGACGGAAAGCTGACGCGTGCGGCCATCATTCTCCTTGGAAAATCCGAGAGTGCGCATTATGTCAGTCCGGCAGTGACGCGAATCACATGGCATTTGAAGAATGATGACGAATCAACTCGTGACTATAAGCATTTTGGCTTGCCGTTTCTGAAGGCCGTCGATGGTGTGTTGGCGAAGATCCGCAATTTGACCCTGCGGATGATGCCAGATGGAACATTGTTCCCGGAAGAAGTGAATCAATACGATTCGTGGGCATTGCGCGAGGCGCTCCATAACAGCATCGCGCATCAGGATTATTCTGCGGGCAAGACGATTGTCGTCACGGAGTATCCCGACTACATACGATTCAGCAATGCGGGATTGTTTGTCCCTGGGACGGTCGAGAAAGTCCTTCATGACAAGGGGCGACCACGGGATTATCGGAATCGGCAGTTGGTTGAGGCGATGGTCGAGCTGAAGATGATCGACACGTTGGGTTCGGGCATTCGTCGAATGTTCAACAAGCAGGTCGAGCGATTCCTTCCGTTGCCGGATTATGACTTTTCGAATGACGATGTTGTGCTGACCATGCCGGGCAAAGTCATTGACGAACGGTATTGCAAGTTGTTGATTGCAAATACCGGATTGTCGTTGGATGACATTTTGCTGCTGGACAAGGTGCAAAAGCATCAGCCGATAAGCAAGCAGGCTGCCGAGCTTCTGCGAAAGAAGAAGCTGGTCGGGGGACGCTATCCAAACCTCTATCCAGCCGTTGGTGTGGCTAGGCGGTCAGATAGTCTTGCGGATTATCTTGAGGCAAAAGCTTTTGATGATGAATTTTATATGCAGCACGTGCTGGAATTTATCTGTGCCAAGGGATCTGTGACGCGGGCCGAGATTGATAGTTTGTTGTTAAAGCATATGTCATCAGTCTTGGATGAAGGACAAAAGAAGACTAAGATTGGGAATCTGCTTTCGTTGAGATTGCGAAGACGACTCGGATGGATTGACAATATCGGCAGTCGCACCAATTCGCGTTGGATTCTTACGGATCAGGGCAG
>JAKSIF010000147.1 GCA_024398965.1 Fibrobacter sp.
ATGAACTGACCCCAAAAAGTTGGACAGTTGAAAGCTAGGATAAAACTGCGTAATGAGTCCGGTACCCAACCGGGCTCATTCCTTTTAGACGTGATTTTATCCGTTTGTTGTTGTAATACTCGATGTAGGTCTTGAGTTCCTGCTTGAAGTGATCCATATCCTTGAACTCGTTGGGATATAGTAGTTCCGATTTCATGATGCCGAAGAAGTTCTCCATCATGGCATTGTCAAGGCAGTTGCCCTTGCGGCTCATGCTCTGTACGATATCATAATCATGCAGTTTTCTTTGGTAACTGTGATGCTGGTAATGCCAGCCTTGATCCGAGTGCAGAATCAGTTTGTCATCAACATGTTTTTTCTCGAGAGCCTTGTCCAGCATGCTCATCACCATTCTTAGATCCGGATGGTCTGAGATGGTGTAGCTGATGATTTCGCCATTGTACATGTCCAGTATTGGCGACAGGTAACACTTGTCCTGACCGATGTTTATCTGGGTTACGTCGGTAGTCCACTTCTGATTCGGCGCTGTTGCCGAGAAGTCTCGATTGATGATGTTTGGCGCAGTCCTGCCCACATCGCCCTTGTAGGAACGGTACTTGCTTCCCCTGCGGATATTCTTCAGGTTTTCCTCCTTCATGATTCGGTACACGGTCTTGTGGTTGATCGTAAAGCCTTCGTTCCTTAGCTCGTCCCTTATGCGGCGGTAGCCGTAACGCCCCTTGTTCTCTGCGTGTACGGCCTTGACCCGCTTGCGTTCATCGGCGTAGCGGTCGGCTTTCTTCCGGATGTTGTAGTAGTATGTGGAGCGGGACAGCCCGCTTGCCTTCAGGAGATGCTTAAGCGCATGCTTGTCGCTCAGTCCTCGGACTGTCTCGGCCCTATACCGAACATCTCGGCATTCTCTTCCTGGTCTAGGGCCTTCAATTTTTTTAAGTAGGCGTTCTCCGCTTCAAGATATTCCACACGCTCTCTAAGGCGTTCGAGTTCTGTCATGCCCTTTGCTGATTTCTTTTTCTTTGGCATCTTCGGAGGCCTCCCTTTGTGTTTCGTGGCGAGCAGTTCTTCGTAGCCACCGCGGCGGTAGTTCTTCAGCCACCTTTTAATGGTTGCTAAGCTGATTTGGTACTTAACTGCTGTTGCGGAGAAAGATAGAGATTTATTGTTAATGTCTTCTATGACCTTTCTCTTTACCGCAGGCGTTGGCCGTGAGTAGCTTCTACGCCCTGTTGGAAACGTCCCCGATTGTTCATATTGCATGCAACGGCAGTACACCTCGTTTTTATCAAGTTTAGTTTTCTTGGCAATCTGTGCTGGAGACATCCCGCTTATGTAAAGATGGAATACAAGTTGCCATTCTTCTTCTGTGTGTTTCTTATACATGAAAACCCCGAAAGTTTTGTCCA
>JAKSIF010000148.1 GCA_024398965.1 Fibrobacter sp.
GTCCCAAGATTTCCAACCACGCCTGTACAAAACATCGTGAACATGGTAAACTGTAAAAAACGACAAAAAAGAAGGAGCCACAGCCATGACACGAAAGACTTATACCGCAGAGTACAAAACAAAGCTTGTCCTTGAGGTGATCCGAGAGGAAAGCCGCCTTGAGGAAATCGCCGCGGAAAATGAAATCAATCCCAATATGCTGAGGAACTGGAAACAGGAATTCTTACAGAACGCATCCAAAGCATTTGAGAAAAAGGAATCCAAAGCAGCAAAGCGCGCAGAAAAAAAGAAGGAGGAAGCCCTGGAGAAAGAACAGACCAAGATGCTGAAGAAGATCGGTCAACTCACGCTGGAACGTGATTTTCTCCAGGATTGCTTTCGCAAGTGCGACCTCCCCATCCCCAAATATGATAAATCCGAAGAATGAACTGTCTGTCCGCCGTCAGTGCGAATTGCTGCACATGGAACGCTCGGTTGTCTATTATAAGCCTGCGGATCGTACCTATAAACAGCAGCGGGAAGAAGAACTGATGCGATTGATTGACACGCTCCATACGGAATATCCCTGCTTCGGCAGCAGAAGACTTTTGATCAAGCTGCGTGAGAAAGGGCATACCGTCAGTCGGAAGCTGATCCGACATCTCATGCAGAAAATGGGGCTGTATGTCATCTATCCAAAGCCGAATCTTTCCAAAAGAGACTTCAAAGAATCTGTCGTTCCTTATCTTTTACGCAGCAAAACCGTTGATTTTCCGAATCAGGTGTGGTCTGTGGACATCACCTATATCCCGATGGGTCGCAGTCATCTGTATCTGACCGCGCTGATCGACTGGTTCAGCCGCAAAATCATGGGCTGGACACTTTCCGATACCCTTGATACAAAGCCTGTTCTTGAAACTGTAAAAGCGGCTGTCGAAACATACGGAACCCCGGCAATCATCAATTCTGATCAAGGAAGCCAGTTTACCAGCAAGGAATACAAGAATCTTCTGCGCAGTTTCGGTATCCGGCAAAGCATGGACGGCAAGTCCCGCTGGGCGGACAACATCATGATCGAGCGTTGGTTCCGGAGTCTCAAAACGGAACTGATCTACATCAATGAGTTTCAGTCCCCGAAGGAGCTTCGCGCCGCGATCCGGGAGTACGTCAGGCAGTACAATGCGGTTCGCCCGCATCAGAATCTCGATTATGCCACGCCTGACCATGTGTACGATTCTGCCTTCAAAGGCGCAGCGTAAGACCTTGGGGAGAACACCGACACCCCAAGGGGCTTAAAGAGCCACCGAGAAAGCCACCCCCTTGAGGTTTCGGTTTTCTCCCCAAACCCCTCTTTCCACTTCCTGATCCCCCGGCTTTCTCGCTCTGAGAAATAGATAACGAAATTTTCACGATGTTTTTTCTT
>JAKSIF010000149.1 GCA_024398965.1 Fibrobacter sp.
GGGATTGTCTCATAATGATGTGACAGGGTTGAGGAAATGGGCAAGTCGGAAGAAGAAGAAATCGAGGTCACGGGCACCACGGTTTTTGATGGCAGCCATCTGGATTTTGGCGTTGGTGCTTTCTGCGATGGCATTTGTATTATGACCTACGAAGTAGTTGAGCATGTAGTCCCAGTTGCACTCCACGGTGTCGGCAAAAGGTGCCAGTGGCGACTTGGGTGCGGCTCTGACATCTTCGATCCACTTGCTCAAAAGGTGCTCTTTGACATCCCTAGAATCAAACGACTGTCCTTTGTACCAGTCCCTGAAAGTGACTGTCTGCTGGTAGGCCCGTTGCAGATCCGGGAATGCGCCAAACAGCAGTTTGGCCCTACTGAGCTGCCGGAAGGACCATTCGGCCGGCCGTTTGTATAGCAGGTATCTGCTTCTGTGCAGGAGCTCGGCCGTGGTCTCGCCGTTCGGGAGTTTCTCGGGATGGTACACCTTCTTGATGGTCCGCCTGGATCGAGGAAGCTTTTGGTCTTCTTGATAGGCTTTCTTGTGCAATGCCTTTTCCTTTCTGTAGCGCTTCAGCTCTTTGTTCTTTAACTCAATACGGAAGGCCTGCAGGTCGGTCATCAGTTCTTTGATAGCGTGGAATTTGTCCACAGTCTGCATAGAGGACGGGAGCATCCTGTTTGCCACTGCTTCATAGGTCGAGGAGAAGTCTCTTGTGATTGACTTTACACGATTCAGTACCTCGTCGCCAAATTCCGACATGACGAGGCTGATGCTTGATGCCTCCAGGCTACTGCACATCAGCGCTATGTTGCCCGTTTTTGCATTGGTGAATACGGTGTAGACTTCGTCACCGACAGACTTTTCGTCTATTGCCATCGACTCGCCGACACACTCGGGTCTGAATATGGGCACATCCACCATGTACGGCCTCCCGTATCCGCCAGCAGACACCATGTCATGCTCATGCAGTTCCTGCTGCACTTCGGCGCTCGGTATCCTACAAAACTCGTCTCGCACCCATCGATAAAACGTCTTGTACTTGAGGTTTTGGATGTCGCTGATTATCTTCAGGTCAAAGGGGTGATTCTTCACCAATCTCTTTTAAAAAAGTACCGTATTCACGGGTTATCTTCATCTTCTCGTCAGTAAACGAATATTTGTTGTAGTAGCACTTGTTCCTGTCCGCACGGCTTACCCATCTGCGCCTTTTCAGCCTTATGACACTGCGCTTAAGACCTGACGGGAAGTGCCGTATGTCCATCTCTCGCATATACCCGTCCTTCATCAGCGGCTCGTCTGCCTCGGGCTTTTGGCTTTCTTTTTCTACCATGTGGAATATCCGGGTTTCGTCCCCGACCTCTTCGATCCTGTCCAG
>JAKSIF010000150.1 GCA_024398965.1 Fibrobacter sp.
ATGATGTGAACCCCGAAAGTTGGACAAAACTTTCGGGGTTTTCATGTATAAGAAACACACAGAAGAAGAATGGCAGCAGGTATTCCGTCTTTACATAAATGGGATATCAGCCGCTCAAATAGCTAAGAAAACAAAACTTGACAAAAATGAAGTTTTTTGCCGTTGTTTGGAATACGAACAATCAGGAATCTTTCCAACAGGGCGAAGAAAGTACTCACAACCAATGCCTATGATAAAGAAAAAAGTCATAGACGACATAAGTAACAAAACTCTATCTTTCTCTACGGCAGCCGTTAAATACGGTATCAGTTTAACAACTATCAAAAGATGGCTGAGAAAGTTCCGTCATGGCGGCTATGAAGAACTGTTAGCCACGAAACCCAAAGGGAGGCCTCCGAAGATGCCAAAGAAAAAGAAATCAGCAAAGGGCATGACAGAACTCGAACGCCTTAGAGAGCGTGTGGAATATCTTGAAGCGGAGAACGCCTACTTAAAAAAATTGAAGGCCCTAGACCAGGAAGAGAATGCCGAGATGTTCGGTATAGGGCCGAGACAGTCCGAGGACTGAGCGACAAGCACTCGCTTAAACATCTCCTGAAGGCAAGCGGGCTATCCCGCTCCACATACTACTACAACATCCAGAAGAAGGCCGACCGCTATGCCGACGAGCGCAAGCGAGTCAAGGCCATACATGCGGAGAACAAGGGACGCTACGGCTACCGTCGCATCAAGGACGAACTGAGGAACGAAGGCTTCTCGATCAACCACAAGACCGTGTACCGCATCATGAAAGAGGAGGAACTGAGGAATGTGCGCAAGCGCTGCAAGTACCGTTCCTACAAGGGCGATGTGGGCAAGACTGCGCCGAACATAATCAATCGAGACTTCACTGCGACCGGTCCCAACCAGAAGTGGGCTACCGACGTCACCCAGATAAACATCGGCCAGGACAAGTGCTACCTGTCGCCAATACTGGACATGTACAACGGCGAAATCATCAGCTATACCATATCTGACCATCCGGACTTAAGAATGGTGATGAGCATGCTGGACAAGGCTCTGGAACAGGGGCTCGCCCACAACAAGCTGATCCTGCACTCGGATCAGGGCTGGCACTACCAGCATTACAACTATCAAAGGAAACTGCAGGAGCATGATATCATCCAGAGCATGAGCCGCAAGGGCAACTGCCTGGACAACGCCATGATGGAGAACTTCTTCGGAATCATGAAATCGGAGCTGCTATATCCCAACGAGTTCAGGGATATGGACCACTTCAAGCAGGAACTCAGGAACTACATCGAGTATTACAACAACAAACGGATAAAATCACGCCTAAAAGGAATGAGCCCGGT
>JAKSIF010000151.1 GCA_024398965.1 Fibrobacter sp.
TGCTCCTTGGTATCACGAAGGCTTCCTTGGCAACAGACAGCTTCATCTCTGCCTGCTCCTTCCAGGAAACCACTAAGATCCTTACCCGCGCTTCCATCGAAGGTAGCGTAGACCCGCTCCTGGGCCTTAAGGAAAACGTGATTATGGGTCGTCTTATTCCGTGTGGTACCGGTGCCCGCCATCTGAGGAACGTCCAGGTGGTTGACGCTGATGCCGAACTGGAAGCTGCGGCTCGGCCTTATAGCACTCAGATCGATTTCGAGGATGATGCTGACAACGGAATCCAGATGCTGGATAACGAAATTGGCGCCTCTGATGAGGAAGAATCCGAGTAATTTGACCTAAGTACTTGAAATAAACGGAAATATGAACTATATTTGCACTCCAAAAATCTAGGAGATTAATAAAGTGCCTACTATTCAACAGCTCGTCCGCAACGGACGTGAACAGATCAGCAACAAGACCGCTTCCGTGGCCTTGAAGTCCTGCCCGCAGAAGCGCGGCGTTTGCACCCGTGTTTACACCAGCACCCCGAAGAAGCCGAACTCTGCTCTTCGTAAGATCGCTCGTGTGCGCCTTTCCAACAAGATGGAAGTTACCGCTTACATCCCGGGTGAAGGCCACAACCTCCAGGAACACTCCATCGTGCTCATCCGCGGTGGTCGTGTGAAGGACGTTCCGGGTGTTCGTTACCACATCATCCGCGGCACCCTGGATACCCAGGCTGTCAACGGCCGTCAGAACGGTCGCTCCAAGTATGGTGTTAAGAAGAAAGGCGCCGCTCCGGCAAAGAAGTAAGGAAAGGAAGGTAAACAATGTCTAGAAGAAGAAAGGCTCTCCATCGCTCCATCCTCCCGGATCCGCGTTACAAGTCCACTCTCGTTACCGAACTGGTCGGTGTTGTCCTGAAGCAGGGCAAGAAGACCATCGCTGAACAGATCGTTTACACCACCCTCGAAACTCTGGACAAGAAGATCGAAGGTTCTGAATCCGCTCTCGAAAAGTTCGAAATGTGCCTCGACAACATCAAGCCGAAGCTGGAAGTCAAGTCCCGCCGTATCGGTGGTGCAAACTACCAGGTTCCGATGGAAGTCGCACCGGATCGCGCCAAGGCTCTGGCTCTCCGCTGGTTGCTCGACGCTGCCCGCAAGCGCAACGAACCGAACATGGCTCAGCGTCTCTCTGCAGAACTTTGCGCTGCAAAGAACGGTGAAGGCAACGCTGTCCGTAAGAAGAACGATACTCACAAGATGGCCGAAGCTAACAAGGCTTTCGCTCACTTCCGTTTCTAATTCTTGCGATAGTAAAGAA